>NZ_JBQEOF010000002.1:6055-67617 GCF_052044995.1 Roseateles sp. 22389 | reverse complement strand
CGGTAGAGCACTGCCTTCACACGGCAGGGGTCGCAGGTTCGAACCCTGCACCGCCCACCAGAACAACCCCGTCAGCGTCAGCTGGCGGGGTTTTTTCTTGGCCGACGATCGACGTCATCGGGCGTCATCGCGCGCTGGCGCTCCACCCCGCGCCACCGGACGCCATTGAGCGTCATCGCATCAAGTAGCGCATCACGCCGAAGATCAGCGAGCCCAGCACCGTCACCGTGGTCAGCTGGCCAGCGACCATCCACCGGATCAACTCGGTCCTGGTGCTGGCCAGCTCGTGCTTGACCTCGCCTCGCAGCTGCGACATGTCGCCCCGCACCGCGGCGATCTCCTGCCGCATCTCCGCGCGCACGGCGGTGATCTCCTGCTTCATTTCGGCGCGCAGGACAGACACCTCTCCGCGTACCGTGGCGATCTCCTGCTTCATCTCCCCGCGAAGAACGGCCACTTCGCCGCGGACCGCGGCGATGTCCTGCTTCATCTCCCCGCGCCAGACGGAGAACTGCGATTTCAGGTCGGCCATGTCGACCTTCACCGTCTGCAGGTCGGTGAGCTTGGCGTAAGGGGTCTGCTGATCGGTCATGCGTTTCTCCAAGGCGCCGGCGATGGCTTCGGCGGCGTGGGTGGCGGCGTGGTCGGTGGCACCGACCTGGCGGAAAGCTTTGTGCAAGGCGAGCTTCATCGAGCGGCTCCTGGGCGTCGTGGACTGCGGGTTCATCGCTGAACAAGGCCGCGATGATCCTGCGTTCGCGGGGGCGCGTCTCTTGCACATTCCAGTGATTCTTGGGGGAGAGAGCCCGGACAATCGCGCGATGTCCGCGCTGCTGCCCCCCTCGCTCGTCGCCGTCCTGCCGCGCTGCCTGCAACTCACGCGGCAGCCGCTGCCCGCCGGGCTGCTGCCGCTGCGGATGAACGGCCTGCCCCTGGGCCAGGTGCATCCGATGAGACGAGCGGCGCTGGGCGAGGTCTGGCCCGAACTGCGCATCCGCGACGACGGGCTCGACTGGGACGCGGAGGCCCTCGACGTCGAGGCCCGCTCCGCGCGCATCGAGGCCGTCGCGCTCGCGCTGCGGGCCCGCGGCGCGATCACCGGCTGGCGCGGCGAGCGCTACGCCTGCGAGCATCCGGTCGACGATCCCTGCACCGCGCGCGGCGAGCCGCTGTTCCGCCTGGAGCGCGCCGCCTTCCGCTTCTTCGGCCTGATGAGCCGCGCGGTGCATGTCAACGGCTTCCTGCCGGGCGCGCGGCTGGTGTGCGGGCGCCGCGCGATGACGAAGGCGACGGACCCCGGCCGGCTCGACAACCTCGCGGCCGGCGGCCTCACCGCCGACGAGGATCTGGTCGCCTGTGCCCGTCGCGAGCTGATGGAGGAGGCCGGCGTGCCGGCGGCGTTTGGCGCCGGGGTGCAGCCGCGCGGCGCGCTGCGCAGCACCCGCATGGAAGCCGAAGGCCTGCATGACGAGGTGCTGCACGTGTTCAGCCTTGCGCTGCCGGCCGGCTTCACGCCGCGCAACCGCGATGGCGAAGTCAGCGAGTTCCTGACCCTGGACCTGGAGACGCTCGCGCAGCGCCTGACCGGCGGCGAGTTCAGCCATGACGCCGCCGCCGTGTGCGCCTTCGGCCTGCAGCACGCGCAGGCGCTGGCCGACCTGCGCGCCTGATCGCTGATCGCTGATCGCCCGTGCGCTGCGGATTCCCCGTACCGGCCGGCGAGGACCGCTCGGCACAATCGTCGCCATGGATCAAGTCGATGCGGTGGTGATCGGGGCCGGCGTGGTGGGCCTCGCGGTGGGGCGGGCGCTGGCGATGCGCGGTCTGGAGACGCTGGTGCTCGAGCGCGAGCTCGCCATCGGCACCGGCGTCAGCTCGCGCAGCAGCGAGGTCATCCACGCGGGCCTCTACTACCCCACCGGCTCGCTGAAGGCCAGGCTGTGCGTGCGCGGCAGGCAGCTGCTGTATGCGCACTGCGCCTCGCACGGCGTCGCGCACCGGCGCTGCGGCAAGCTGGTGGTCGCGACCGCGCCGGAGCAGTTGCCCGGGCTGCGCGCGCTGCAGGCCAAGGCCGCGGTCAACGGCGTCAACGACCTGCGATGGCTGACGCGCGAGGAGGCCCAGGCGCTCGAGCCGCAGCTGCGCTGCGAGGCCGCGTTGCTGTCACCTTCGACCGGTATCGTCGACAGCCACGGGCTGATGCTGTCGCTGCAGGGCGGCCTGGAACGGCACGGCGGCGCCGTCGCGTTCGGCGCCGCGGTGACCGCGGTGGATCGCGGCGGGCCGGGACATGTCGTGCGCACGAGCGAGCTGTCGCTGGGCGCGCGCCTCGTCGTCAACGCGGCCGGCCTGCACGCGCCGCTGCTCGCCCGGACCATCGAGGGACTTCTGCCACCGCCCGTCGCCCGCTTCAGCAAGGGTTGCTACTTCGCGCTGCAGGGCCGCGCGCCGTTCTCGCGGCTGGTCTATCCGTTGCCCCAGGACGCCTGGCTCGGGGTTCACCTGACGCTGGACCTGGGCGGCCAGGCGCGCTTCGGACCGGATGCGCAGTGGCTCGATGTCGATCGCCCCGAGGACATCGACTACGCCGTCGATCCGGCCCGCGCCGAGGCCTTCTACGACGACGTGCGGCGCTACTGGCCGGCACTGCCCGACGGGGCGCTGCAGCCGGCCTACAGCGGCGTGCGGCCCAAGATCCATGCGCCGCACGAACCCGCGCCGGACTTCCGCATCGACGGCCCCGCGCAGCATGGCGTGCCGGGCCTGGTGAACCTGATGGGCATCGAGTCGCCGGGACTCACCAGCGCGCTCGCGATCGCCGAGGAGGTCCTCGCGCGGCTGGACTGAACGGCGCGCCGCGCCGCGTTCAATCAATCAATCGGGCGGCACGCGCAGCGCCCGCTCGCGTTCCTTGGCGATGCGCGCGGCGAAGTCGGCGGCGCTGCCGCCGGTGGGCAGGTTGCTGACCTCCAGCATCCGCGCGCGCAGTTCGGGTTGGCGCAGGGCGTCGTTGACCAGCGCGTTGAGGCGGCGCAGCCGCTCCTCGGGCACGCCTCGCGGCGCGAACAGGCCGAAGGTCGAGACCAGGTTGGCGTCCGGGAAGCCGAGTTCCGCCAGCGTCGGCACCTCGGGCAGCACCGGCAACCGCACCGGCGAGCCGATGGCCAGTGCCTTCAGCCGGCCCTGACGCACCAGCTGCAGCTGCTGCGCGGCGACGTTGGAGGACAGCAGCTCGAACTGGCCGCCGATCGCGTCGGTCAGCTGCTGGCCGCCGCCCTTGTAGGGCACGTGGATGATGTCGACGCCGGCCGCGGCGCGGACCTGCGCCAGCACCATGTGGCCCACCGTCGCGTGGCCCGAGGTCGCCCAGCGCAGCCGCCCCGGCGCGGCCCGCGCGGCGGCGAGCATCGCGGGGAAATCCCGGGGCTTGAACGACGGATGCGCGAGCACCAGCACCGGCGTGTCCATGAGGCTGACGACCGGCACGACGTCCCGCAGCGGGGCGTCGCCGCGGCCGCTGGCGGCGGAGGCCGGGTCCGGCGGCCCGAAGACCAGCGGCGAGATCGCGCAGTAGGCCAGCGTGTGGCCGTCGGGCGCGGCGCGGGCCAGTGACTCCAGCGCGGTCAGGCCGCCGGCGCCGGCGCGGTTCTCGACGATCACCGGCACCTTCAGTCGCGCGCCCATGAACTGGGCGAGTGCGCGCGCGGTCTCGTCGCTGACGCCGCCGGGCGGGTAGGCCACGATCAGGTGCAGGGCGCGCGACGGCCACGGCTCGGCGGCGGTCGAGCCCTGCGCCTGCGCGCCCTCGGTGAGTGCAGGCAGGCCGGCCACACCCGCGAGCGCCGCGCCGTGCCCGATCACCCACGCCCGCCTACGCATCGCGGTGCTCCATCGCGATGCGCCGCGCCAGCGCGAGGAAGGTCGCCATCGGGCCGTCCTGGTCGTGGGTCCGGTAGGCCAGCGTCAGCGGGGCCTCGAGCCGCGCCTGCTTCTCCATCGGCCGATACACGATGGAATGCGCATGCACGCCCCGCATCGAGGCCGGGACCACCGTGATCCCGGCGCCTGCGGCGACCAGGTTGAGGTTCATCATCATCCGGTCGACCTCGACGAAGCTGCGCGGCCGTACGCCGTCGCGCTCGCACAGCGCCAGCAGGTTGGCGTACAGGCCGGGCGCGCCGGGGCGCCGCACCAGGATCAGGTCCTCGTCCTCCAGCTCGGCCAGCGGCACCGGCGTCGTGGCCGCGCGCGGCACCGCCGCGAGCCGGTGGTCCAGCGGCACGGCCAGCAATGCGGGCTCCGTCAGCAGCGTCTCGAAGCTGACGCCCTCCGGTCGCGCCACCGGCACGCGCAGGAAGCCGCCATGCAGCCGCGTCTTCACGATCGCGTCGATCAGGCCGGCGGCATTGTTCTCGGTCATCGACAGCGCGATGCCGGGATGCTCGCCCCGGCAGGCGCGCAGCACCGCCGGCGTGTAGGCATGCGCCGCCGCGGAGCTGGTGAAGCCGATCGCCAGCAGCCCGTGCTGGCCGCTGGCCAGGCGCTCCATGCGGTCGCGCATGTCGTGGTAGTCGCGCAGCAGGCGCCGGGCTTCGTCGAGGAACTGCCGGCCGCCATCGGTCAGGCTTACGCCCTTGGGATGGCGATGGAGCAGGGCGATGCCCAGTTCCTGCTCCAGCGTCTTGATCTGCTGGCTCAGCGGCGGCTGCTGCATCCCGAGCAGCGCCGCGGCGCGTGTCATGTGGCCGGTCTCGGCGACCGTCACGAAATAGCGCAGGTGTCGCAGGTCCATGGCTGCGTGTCTCCGGGGCTGCGGGCGCTACGTAGGCCTCATATTCAAAACGTCTCGGATCTCGCGAATCAGTGTATTTGACGCTATGGAGCACCGTCACTAAGGTCCGCCCCGGATACCGACGCAGCGACAGCGAGACAGCGATCCAAGCACCGTCCGAGGACGGTCCGGCGGTCAGTACGACGAACGGTCCCGACGAGGACACGACAACAACGACACGAGACGGAGACAACGTTGAAGGCAACGACCACGCATTCGAGGGGAGCGCCCGCCCGGGCCCTCGCCACCACCACCATCGCCCAGGCCGCGGCGATCGGCCTGGGCCTGCTGGCCGCCGCCGGCGCGCAGGCGCAGGCCGCCTCCAGCGTGCAGTTGTTCGGCCTGATGGACATCGGCGTGCAGGCGCTGAAGGCCAGTGGGACCGACACGCGCCATCTGGTCAACAGCGACGGCAACACCTCCAGCCGCTTCGGCGTGCGCGGCACCGAGGACCTGGGCGGCGGGCTCAAGGTGGGCTTCTGGCTGGAGTCGGCGGTGTCCGTCGACGACGGCACCAGCGGCGCCACCAGCACCAACAACAAGGACTCGGTCAGCGGCGGCCTGACCTGGGGGCGACGCGCCACGGTGCAGGTCTCGGGCCCGTGGGGCGAGCTGCGGCTGGGCCGCGACTACGTGCCGTCGTTCGGCAACCTGACCACCTCCATGCATCCGTTCGGCACGAACGGGGTGGGCAGCTCGGGGATCCTGTTCTACCCGGTCCCCGCCAACGGCACGACGGCCCGCACCAATGTGCGCGCCTCCAATTCGATCGGCTACTTCACGCCCTCGGGCATCAACGGCTTCTACGGCCACGCGATGCTGGCGCTGGGCGAGCAGGGCGCCGGGCCCACGCGCAAGGACGGCCAGCTCACCGGCATCCGCATCGGCTGGCGCAACGAGACCTTCAACACCTCGGCGGCGATCTCCAAGACCCGCTACGCCACCGGGGACTACACGCAGAGCAACGTCGGCCTGTCCTACCAGTGGGGGCCGGCCAGGCTGATGGCGCTGTGGGGCCGCAACGAGGTCGGCATCTCCCGCACCACGGCGACGATGCTGGGCACGCAGTGGCAGCTGTGGCCGCAGGGCGAGCTCCGCTTCGCCTACACCTGGCTCAAGGCCAGGAACGTCGCGAGCGACGCCACGCACATCGCCGTCGGCTATGTGCACGACCTGTCCAAGCGCACCGCGCTGTACACCAACCTGGCGAAGGTCGACAACAAGGGCCGCGGCACGCGCTTCAACGTCGGCCTGGCCACGACGCAGCTTGGCGGCGACAGCGGCGGCTTCGAGGCCGGCGTCCGCCACAGCTTCTGACGCGCGCTTCAATCCCCAGCAACGAAGGAGCACGACCATGCCGTCCACCATGACGAAGTTTTCCTGCCGCCTGGCCGGCGCGGTCGCGCTCGCGGCCGCCGGCATCGCGACGCCCGACATGTATGCGCCGACCGCGACGAGCGACGGCTTGCTGCCGGAGCCCGGCGCCTTCGCGCTGGCCGCGCTGGGCGTGGCGCTGGTGGGGATGCTGCGGTGGCGCCGGCGCTGGTCGACCACGCCGATGATGACGGTGGTCGTGCTCGGCCTGGCGGCCGCGGCGCCGGTGGCCGTCGCGAAGGACGCCAAGGCGGCGCAGGATGCGCAGGACAGAGCCTTCGACATGGCGGCCGAGTCCGTGCCGGCGCCGGCGACCTGTCCGTCCGGAGTCGGCGAGGGCGCGCGCTGCCTGGCGGGCCAGGACAGCGCGGGCGCGTTCTACATGATCGTGATGCCCAAGGCCTGGAACGGCGACCTGGTGGTGCACGCGCACGGTGGACCTTTCCTCGGCGCGCCGACGGCCAAGCGGGTCGTCGAGGACATCGAGCGCTGGTCGATCATGCCGAGGCTGGGCTATGCGCTCGCCGCGTCGAGCTACCGGCAGGGCGGTGTCGCGGTGACGGCCGCGGCGCAGGACAACGAACGGCTGCGACGCCTGTTCATCGACAAGGTGGCCAAGCCGAAACATGTCTACCTGCACGGCCAGTCCTGGGGCGCCAGCGTCGCGGCCAAGGGCGCGGAGCGCTTCGTCGACGGCAAGCCCTATGACGCGGTGCTGCTGAGCTCGGGCGTGCTGGGTGGTGGCACTCGCAGCTACGACTTCCGGCTCGACCTGCGCGTTGTCTACCAATACCTCTGTCACAACCATCCGCTGCCGAGCGAGCCGCAGTACCCGCTGAATATCGGGCTGCCGCTTGCCTCGACGATGAAGCAGGCCGACCTCGCCAATCGCGTGAACGACTGCCTGGGCCTGAACAAGCCCGCGGCGGAGCGCTCGCCCGAGCAGGCCGCGAAGATCAAGACCCTCGTGGACGTGGTCCACATCCCGGAGCGCAGCATCCTGTCGCACTTGAACTGGGCCACCTGGCACTTCCAGGACATCACGTTCAAGCGCACCGGCGGTGCCAGTCCCTTCGGCAACGTGGGCGCGGTGTACGCCGGATCGAGCGACGACGCGGCGCTCAACGCGGGCGTGCAGCGCTACGCGGCGGATCCGAAGGCGGTGGCGATGCTGGCGGCGGACGCGGACCTCGACGGGAAGATCCCGGTGCCGGTGCTGACGGTGCATGCCATCCACGACCCCACGGCGATGGTCGAGCTGCAAGAGAGTTTCGGCCGCACGATGGCGGCGGCGGGGCGCGGCGATGCGCTGGTGCAGACCTTCACCGGCGACAAGGACCACAGCTACCTGAGCGATCCGACCTACGCGGCGCTGATGGAGGCGCTGTCGAACTGGGCGACGCAAGGCCGCAAGCCGACGCCCGCATCGATCGCCGCCGGTTGCGAGAAGGCACGCGTGACGCTGGGATCGACCTGCCGCTTCGAGCCGGACTACCAGGTCCGGCCGCTGGAGACGCGGGTGGCGCCGCGCGAACGGCCCTGATACCCGGACGACAGCGACGACACCGACGACACCGGCCGCAAGCCGGTGTCCCCACTTTGGGAGAAGCCGGATCCGGCATTCGGGCGAAGAATCGGCGGGTTGATTCGACAGGAGCCGCCATGTTCACCGACCTGATCCGCACCGGCCGCGAGGACGCGCCGCAGGGCAATCGCCGCGACTTCATGGAGGCCGCCGCCGCGCTGGGCCTGAGCGTGATGGCCGGGCCGGTGCTCGCGCAATCCGGCTCGGGCGGGGCGCCGGAGCTGATCCTGCGCAACGGCCGCATCACGACGATGGACCCGGCGCGGCCCGAGGCGAGCGCGATCGCGCTGCGCGACGGCGTGGTGATGGCGGTGGGCGGCGACGCGGAGATCGCCAAGCTCGCCGGCCCCAGGACCCGGGTGGTCGACGTGGAGAAGCGCCGCGTGATCCCGGGGCTGACCGACTCGCACATGCACATCATCCGCGGCGGCCTCAACTTCAACATGGAGCTGCGCTGGGACGGCGTGCGCTCGCTGGGCGCGGCGCTGCAGATGCTCAAGGACCAGGCGGCGCGCACGCCCGCGCCGCAGTGGGTGCGGGTGGTCGGCGGCTGGAACGAATTCCAGTTCGACGAGAAGCGCATGCCGACGCTGGCGGAGCTCAATGCCGCGGCGCCGGACACGCCGGTGTTCGTGCTCAACCTCTACAACATGGCCTTCCTGAACCGCGCGGCGCTGCGCGCGGTCGGCTACACCAAGGACACGCCGCAGCCCGCGGGCGCGATCATCGAGCGCGACGCGCGCGGCGATCCCACCGGACTGCTGCTGGCCGAGCCCAACGCCTTCATCCTCTACAACACGCTGAACCTCGGGCCCAAGCTCGATCCGGAGCAGCAGCTCAACTCGACGCTGCACTTCATGCGCGAGGAGAACCGGCTGGGCGTGACCTCGGTGGGCGACGCCGGCGGCGGCTTCCAGAACTATCCCGATGACTACGGGATCATCGACCGGCTCGCCAAGGAGGGCCGGCTGACGGTGCGCATCGCCTACAACCTGTTCCCGCAGAAGGCGAAGCAGGAGCTGGCCGACTTCCAGCGCTGGGCGAAGACCGGCCGGCCCGGCGACGGCAGCGACTTCTACAAGCTCAACGGCGCGGGCGAGATGCTCGCCTTCAGCGCGGCGGACTTCGAGGACTTCCTCGTGCCGCGGCCCGAGATGCCGGCGGCGATGGAGAGCGACCTCGAGGGCGTGGTGCGTTTCCTCGCGGGCAACGGCTGGCCCTGGCGCATGCATGCGACCTACGACGAGACGGTGTCGCGCGCGCTGGATGTCTTCGAGAAGGTCCATCGCGATCATCCGATCGACCAGCTCGGCTGGTTCTTCGACCACTGCGAGACGGTGACGCCGCGCAACCTGGAGCGGATCCGCAAGCTGGGCGGCGGCATCGCGGTGCAGAACCGGATGTCGATGCAGGGCGAGTACTTCATCCGCCGCTACGGGCTGAAGGCGACGGCGGAGACGCCGCCGGTCAAGCGCATGCTGGAGATGGGTCTGCCGGTGTCGCTGGGCACCGACGCGACGCGGGTGAACAGCTACAACCCGTGGCAGGCGCTGTACTGGCTGGTGTCGGGTCGCACCATCGGCGGCACGGTGCTCTATCCGGAGGAACGGCGGCTGGAGCGCATCGCCGCGCTGCGGCTGATGACGGCGGACGGGGCGTGGTTCTCGCGCGAGACGGGGAAGAAGGGCGTGCTGAAGGCGGGCGCCTTCGGCGACCTGGCGGTGCTGGACCGCGATTTCCTCACCGTGCCGGAGGACCAGATCCAGGACATCACCTCGGTGCTGACGGTGGTGGCGGGCAAGCCGGTGCATGGCAGCGGCGCTTACGCGTCGCTGGCTCCGCCCTTGCCGCCGGCGATGCCGGACTGGTCGCCGGTGCGCCGCTACGGCGGCTACCAGGCGCGCAAGTCGTCGACGTCCGCGATGAGCGATGCCGAGCGCCGCTACCAGTACGCCGCGATGTGCGGCTGCGCCAGCCAGTGCGGCGTCCATGGCCACGACCACACGGCGGTCGCGAGCGCGGCCAGCGATGCCGCGGCGGCGCAGGCGTTCTGGGGCGCGCTGGGCTGCAGCTGCTACGTGTGACGGAGCGGCAGCAAGGGAGCGAGGGCGGTGAGAGCGCGCTGAAGCGACGATGACGCGGCGCCGGGGCGCTGGAGCGCCGCTCAGAGCGGCAACCCGAACAACCTGGCCGCGTTTCCCCAGGCGACGCGCCGTGCGACGTCGGCGGGCAGATCGCCGAGCCAGGCGCGGTAGCCCTGCATGGTGGCGTCGTAGTGCTGCCAGCGCTGGTTGACCCAGGTGTCGGAGCCGACCAGGAAGCGATCGGGATGGCGCTCGATCAGCGCGCGCCAGTCGGGGCAGAGCTTGCCGTCGTCGCAGGTGAGGCCGGGGCGGTAGGACAGCTCGCCCATCAGCCGCGGGTACTTCGCGAGCAGGGCCTGGACGCGCTCGATCGGGGTGCCGTTGATGCCGGTGTGAGCCCAGATCAGGCGGAGCTCGCGTCCCTGGCTAGGCGTGGCGGCCATCAGCAGCTCGATCGCCTCGTCGTCCACATGGGCGAGCACCACGAGCGACTTCTCTTCGGCCAGCGCCATCAGCTGGCGCGCGACGGTACCGCGCGCGTTGGCGCTGTCGTAGAGGTGGAACTCGCCGAGGCCGCGATACGGCCCGGCCGCGGTGCCGCGCGCGAGTTCCTCCTGGACCATGCGGTAGATGCTGGGATCGCGGAACCAGTTGTCGTAGTCAGCGCGCGTGCGATAGAGCCGGATGAAGGGCACGACGGTCACGCCGGCGGCGCGGGTCTCCGGCAGCGCGGCGAGGGCGCGCGTGCCGTCGTTCGGACGCGAGTTGGAGAGGATGGCCTTCACGCCGTTGCGCTGCATCCGCGCGAGCACGTCGGCCGGCGGATGCGGACCGTCGCGACCGTTCCAGGCTTCCTCGTTGTAGTGGAGGTGCGCGTCGAAGAGCGGGCCGGTGTAGTCGGCCGCGAGGGCGCCGCCGGACCACGCCGGCGACAGCGCCAGCACGACGAGCAAGGGCAGCAGGGCAGGCGGCACACGGCGCATGGGCAGGCTCCAGGGCGATGAGGTCGCGGTGGATTCTGCGCCTGCGAGGCGCCTATCGACGATCGGGGAAGGTCCCGGGCAGCGGCGTCAGCGAAGAGGCCCCAGGTCCGATGGGCGCGAGCAGGAGGCAGCGATCCGGTGACGGATCGCAGAAGCTGACATCGATGAGGTCGGTGGGTGGACGCCGTGGGCGCAGGATCAACTGCGGCACGCGCGGCCAGCGTGCCAGGAGCACGCGCTCGATGACGGCGCGAGGCAGGGTGGGCAGCCGGACGAACAGCCACTCGACGTCCTTGAAGCGGGTCATCTCCAGGCCTTCCCAGTCGATGAACGCGGGCGGATCCTGAAGGATCAGCGTGGCTTGCGGGTGAAGGCCGGTCGACCGCGCCGTGAGCGCGAGGTGGGCGCAGGCCGCCTCGCAGAGGCCATGCACCTCCACGCGCCTGAACACGAATGCCGCATGCAGGGCGAGCCGGGTCCTGATGGGCCGGCCGCCGCGCAGGTCCTTCAGATGGATCGCGTCGATGCCGGGGCGGCGCCGCAAGGCGTCGTCGATCCGCTCGACGGCCGCGTCATCGAGCACGCCGTCACGTATCCAGAGCTCGGAGCCATCCCGCTCAATGCTGATCGCCAGCGCATCCGACGCGGCACCGATCGCCGCGGCGAATCCCAGCCGTCTTATGAGGTTCATCCACATGGGCGCGTCGGTCACGCCCGCGGCCGCATCGGTTCGATGACGTCCCGGAGTGCCTCTGCGGACGCGCGCCGGGTGCAATTCTGACCACCCGGCATGCCGCCAGGGCCGCTCGACGCGGGAGCCCGCCTTGCCCGCCCAGGGCCACACCCGTCCCAGCCGCTTGCCGGAGAGCCCCATGCACCATTTCTCGCCTCGCAGCCTTCGCACCACCGATCTCATCCGCGAATCGCTGATCGCCGGACTTGCTTCCGGCTTGCTCTCCGCCGCGGCGGTGGCCTGGGGCAGCCGCGCCGGCGGCCATCGCGCGGTGGCAGGCCTCAACGCGCCCAGCCATTGGCTCTGGGGCGACGAGGCGCTCGAGTCCGAGGCCTGCAACCTCCGCCATACCGGCGTCGGCGTCGCGACGCACGTCGCCTCGGCCCTGTTCTGGGGCGGGATCTACGCCCTGATGCGCGGCTGGCATCGGCGACCGACGCCGCTCAATGCGGCGACCGACGCGGTCATCCTGACCGGCGCCGCCGTGGTCACCGACTACCTGCTCGTGCCCCGGCGCCTGACGCCGGGCTTCGAGGCTCGGCTCACGCCGCGCCGGCTGGGCATCGTCTACCTGGCGCTTGCCGGTGGACTGGTGCTCGGCGCGCTGTGCAGTGAGCGGGACTGAACCCGTCCGCTGGCGATGTCGGGCGCGGCGTGCCGCGCCCGACCGCGGTCACTCGATCGACAGCAACGTCACCGACCGCGCCGGCAGGCTGAGCGACGCGCCCAGCGTTGCCTTCTGCCCGGTCATGACGTCGGTGGCGGTCTCGCCGCCGCGCAGCATCTCGGTGAAGCGCGTCAGGTCCAGCTCCCGCGCCTCGCGCGCCTTGTTCAGCACCAGCATCAGCCGCTTGCCGCCCAGGCCCTTCGCCGCGTCGTAGCGGAACAGCACATAGGCCTCGTTCAGCGGCGCGTACTGCATCAGCGCGCCCTCGTGGACCAGCCGCTCCGATTTGCGCCAGTTCAGCAGCCGCTTCAGCCAGGCCTGCGCGCCGGCCTGGCGCTCGCTCAGGCCCGCGCCGGTGAAGGCGTTGACCGCGTCGCCGGCCCAGCCGCCGGGGAAGTCCGCGCGGGCCGCGCCGTCGTCGCGGTGGCGCGGGCTGGTCATCAGGATCTCGGTGCCGTAATAGAACTGCGGAATGCGGCGCACCACGCTCAGGAAGGCCCAGGCCATCTTCGTCAGGTCCAGGTCCTCGTGCAGCATGCTGTACAGGCGCGGCGTGTCGTGGTTGCCCTCGAAGAGCACCAGGTTGGCCGGGTCCGGATAGACGAAATCGTGCGCCAGGCCCTCGTACAGCCGCGTGAAGCCGCCATCGTGCGAGTCGGCCTGGTTCAGGCCGGCCAGGATGGCCTCCTGCATCGGGAAGTCCATCAGGCTCGGCAGCGACGACACGTAGCCATCGTGGTTGCGCTTACCGGCTTGCCAGTACGACACCACCGCGGGATGCGGGCTCCATTCCTCGCCGACGATGTTGAGCTTCGGATACTCGTCCTTGAGGCGGCGCGACCAGGCGGCCAGGAAGTCCTTGTCCGAATAGCTGTAGGTGTCGGTGCGCACGCCCGCCAGCCCCGCGCTCTCGATCCACCACAGGCTCATCTGCGTGAGGTAGGTCGCCACCAGCGGCTGGCGCTGGTTGAGGTCGGGCATGTCCGGCGTGAACCAGCCGTCGCTGAAGCGCTTGCGGTCGCTCGGCGCCGCGTAGGGATCCTGCAGCGACATGCGCGCGTGATGCGTCTCGGTGTAGCGGGGCCAGACGTTGACCCAGTCCGCCGTCGGCAGGTCGGCCATCCACCAGTGGTGCACGCCGATGTGGTTCAGCACGATGTCCTGGATCAGCCCCAGGCCGTGGCGCTTCGCTTCCGTCGCCAGGCGCATGAAGTCGGCATTGGTGCCGAAGCGCGGATCCACCTTGTAGAAGTCGGTCGCCGCATAACCGTGGTAGCTCCACTTCGGGCTGTTGTTCTCGGACAGCGGCGTCGGCCACAGCATCGTGAAGCCCATGCCCGCGATGTAGTCGAGGTGCGCGGTCAGCCCGGCGAGGTCCCCGCCGTGGCGGCCGCCCGGATCGTCGCGCCGCAGGCCTTCGGCCATGCCGGGCACCTCGTCGTTGCGCGGGTCGCCGTTGGCGAAGCGGTCCGGCACCACCAGGTAGATCGCATCCTTCGGGCCGAAGCTCTCGCGCTGCGCCGAACCGGCCGCGCGGGCGCGCAGCGGGTAGCGGTGCTCCAGGACGGTCCGACCCTCATGCTGGAGCTGCAGCGTCAGCGTGCCCGGCTGCGCGCTGGGCGCGATGCGCAGGTCGACGAACAGGTAGTTGGGGCTGTCGCCCCGCCGCGTGCCGACCAGCGTCACGCCGGGCGCCGGCACGAGCGCGACCTGCAGCGCACCGATGCCGGCGCCGTGCAGCATCACCTGCAGCTCGGGGGACTTCATGCCGACCCACCAGTCCGGCGGCTCGACGTGGTCGAGCGTGACGGTGGCGGGGAGGGAGACGGAAGCGGCCGTCGCGGCGGCGGCGGGAGTGTGCGTCATGGCAAGCAGGCTCAAGGCGAGGGGGAGGAGGAAAGGGGCGAGGAAGGCGGCAAGGGGTGAGGCGAGCGGCGCCGCGGGACGGGTCGGAGCGATCATCGTGCCCGTCCTTCAGCGCAGGCGAAAGACCTGCACCGACAGCGGTGCGGCGGTCAGCGTCAGGCGGCCGGTGGCGTCGACGCGTGGCGCTGGCATTGGCGCAAGCTCCGGCGTGGAGGCGGTCGGATGGAGCCGGCGCAGCGGGCGTTTGGCGCTCAGGCCGGCGAGCGTGACCTGGGCCGCCTCCTGGCCGTAGTTGATGACGACGAGCACGCGCTCGCCCCGGTACGCGCGCTGGAAGCTCAGCACGCGGCCCTGCGCCAGCGGCGCTTCGTAGCTGCCGCGCGCCAGCGCCGGCTGCGTGTTGCGCAGCGCCAGCATCGCCTTGTAGAAATTCAGCAGCGAGCCCGGATCGGCCGCCTGCGCCTGCGCGTTGTGCGTGGCGATGTTGGGCGCCGCCGGCCGGAAGGGCGTGCCGGAGGTGAAGCCGCGCACGTCGCCGGTCCAGCTCATGGGCGCGCGCAGCGGCGCGTCGCCCGGCAGGCCCGCGACACCGGCCTGGCCGATCTCCTCGCCGTAGTAGAGGAAGGGCGTGCCGGGCAGCAGCAGGTAGGTGGCGGCAGCGAGCTTGTAGCGCGCCTCGTCGCCCTGGAACTGGTCCCAGGGGCGACGGCCCGCGAAGATGTCGTGGTTGCTCAGCATCGTCGCCATCGACAGCGGCGACTCGGTGAAGAAACGCGCGACCCGGGCGACCGCCTCGTCGGCGCCATCGCCGCCCTTGGCCGCGTCGATCACCGCGCGCTCCAGCCCGAAGGCGAAGGCGCTGCCGCAGATCTCGGGCCGGGTGTAGACCTTGGGCTCGGCCGTCGCCTCGCAGACGACGAAGCGATGCGGATAGCGCTTGATCAGCCGCGCGAAGTCGCCGGTGAGCGCGCGGCTCTCCGGCTGGTCGTTCCAGTCCCTGGCGCTGTTCTCGATCAGGTGCGGCACCGCGTCGAGGCGGTAGCCGTCCAGGCCGCGGTTGAGCCAGAAGCGCAGGCTGTCCGCGTGGTACTTCACCACCGCCGGATTGCGCATGTTGAAGTCGGGCATGTCGGGACCGAAGGTCGCGAAGTAGCGCGGCGAGCCGGCCGGCGCCAGGGGCGTCGAGGTCGGCTTGGGGGGCGCGCTGGCGCCTTCGGGCAGCTCGGGCACCTGCTCGCCGGGCAGGTACCACGGCGTGTGGCCCCAGATGTCCCAGTCCGCCAGCTCCGCCAGCGGCTGGGGGCTCCACACGAACCAGTCGCGCCACGGACTGGCCGGATCGGCGGCCGCGGCCTGGAACAGCGGATGCTCCCGCGCGCCGTGGTTGATCACGTAGTCCATGACCACGCCGATGCCGCGCCGGTGGGCCTCGCGGATCAGCTCGTCGAAGTCGGCCAGCGTGCCGTACTGCGGCTCGATCGCGCGGTAGTCCGTGGTGGCGTAGCCGTGGTCGTGGTCGGCGCTGGCGGTGATCGGCATCAGCCAGAGGCCCTTGACGCCCAGGTCCTTCAGGTAGTCCAGCCGCTGCGTCACGCCGCGCAGGTCACCGATGCCGTCGCCGTCGCTGTCCTGGAAGCCACGCACGAAGATCTCGATGAACGGCCCGTGCTGCCAGCCCTGCGGCAGCGCGCTGCGGCCCGGCCGCTCCGGCACCGGCGACAGGTCCACCGGCGCGGCGGGCGCGGCGCCGGCGCCGGTCGCCGTGAGCAAGGCCAGCGTCGCCACGGCGGCGGCGAAGGCGAGGGGGCGAGGCGTCATCTCGCGGTCTCCTGATCTTTGGGCTTGTAGCAAAAGTACAAATCTCGGTGAGGCGGTTGTGAGTTCTTTGAATACCGCCGCGGCGCAGCATAGAAGGATTGAGTAGTGATGGGAAGTCCTGATCCTCCTGATATGTAGTTTTGCTACCATCCAAAACCGAACCCGCTGCCAGCCCTCGGGATGGCCTCGGATCAAAAAACAACAGTTCGATGGAGATCCGATGGGCGTTCGTCCGACCCCGTGCCTTCCGTGGTGCCGTCCCTGTTCCCGTCCTCGGTCCGGTTTCCGCTCCGGTCTCCGGTCGCGTATGGCGGCCGTGATCCTGAGCGGCCTGGCGACGCTGCCCGCTTGGGCGTCTCCGATGGGATCGCCCGACGCGGCGTCGGGCCCGGCGCTCGCCGCCTGCGATGCCGGACCGGTGACCACGCTGCGCGCGCAAGCGCCCGCGCTCAAGGTGACGACGGACGCCCCGCAGCCGGTCTGGCTCGATGACCGCCGGATGCGTTGGCCGGCGCTGACGCTGGGCGCGGGGCAGGTCGTGCGCTTCCATCACTCGGCCGAAGGCGCGCTCGATGTGGTCGACGGGCGCCTCACTGGCAGCGATCTCAGCGGCGCCCTCGAACCGGCGAAGGACGCGCCGGACGCCGAGATCACCGCGCAGAGCGCCTACCTGGGCGCGGGCCTGGACTTCACCATCGATCCCGCCATCGACCGGCGCGCGCTGCATCGCGGCCAGACGCTGATCACCGTGGAGGACGACCAGGGCCGCGTGCTGCGCTGGAGCCCGGCGCAGACGGCCCGGGCGCTCGACGTGCTCCATGCCGCCGCGGAGGACGAGCGCGCGCTCGGTGTCTCGCTGACGCCGGCCGGCGCCAGCTTCAAGCTGTGGGCGCCGACCGCCGATCGCGTCGAGCTCTGCCTCCACGACGGCCCCGACAGCGCCGCCCGCGCTCGCCTGCCGATGGCGCGCGACGAGCTCACCGGCATCTGGTCCGCTGCCCGGACCGGCGTGCGCAGCGGCGCGTACTACCGCTACCTCGTCGAGGTCTTCGTGCCCGGCGTCGGCCGGGTCCGCAACCTGGTGACCGATCCCTATGCGGTCAGCCTCTCGGCCGACTCGGCGCGGGCCTATGTCGCCGACCTGTCCGAGCCCCGGCTGCAGCCGCGCGGCTGGGCGGCCAGCCGCATCCCCGACCGGGTGAAAGCGACGACCGACATGGTCGTCTACGAGCTGCATGTGCGCGACTTCTCGCGCGACGACCCGACCGTCCCCGCGGCGCAGCGCGGCAAGTACCTCGCGTTCACGCGGAGCGACTCGGCCGGCATGCGCCATCTGCGCGCGCTGAGCCGCGCCGGCCTGACCGACGTGCACCTGCTGCCGGTCTTCGACCTGGCCACCGTGCCCGAGCGTGGCTGCGCGGTCCCGCGCGTGCCGGCGGCCGCACCCGACAGCGATGCGCAGCAGGCCGCCGTCATGGCGGTCGCCGACACCGACTGCTTCAACTGGGGCTACGACCCCTACCACTACAGCGCGCCGGAAGGCAGCTTCGCCAGCGACGCGAACGACGGCGCGGTCCGCGTGCGCGAGCTGCGCGCGATGGTGATGGGCCTGCATGCGGCCGGCCTGCGCGTGGGCATGGACGTCGTCTACAACCACACGACGGCCGCGGGGCAGCAGCCGCATTCGGTGCTGGACCGCATCGTCCCCGGCTACTACCAGCGGCTGGATGCGCGGGGGCGCGTCGAGCGCTCGACCTGCTGCGACAACACCGCCACCGAGCACCGGATGATGGGCAAGCTGCTCATCGACTCGGTGCTGCTGTGGGCGCGCGAGTACAAGATCGCGTCCTTCCGCTTCGACCTGATGGGCCACCAGCCGCGCGCCGTGATGGAGCGCCTGCAGGCGCGGCTCAAGCGCGAGCTCGGCCGGGAGGTGCAGCTGATCGGCGAGGGCTGGAACTTCGGCGAGGTCGCCAACGGCGCGCGCTTCGTGCAGGCTTCGCAGTTGTCGCTGAACGGCACCGGCATCGGCACCTTCAGCGACCGCGGCCGCGACGCAGTGCGCGGCGGTGCGGCCGGCGACGACGCGGCGACCTCGATGCGCCGGCCGGGGTTCCTCGTGCCCGCGCCCGCCGACGACGCCGCGCGCCGCGAGGAACTGCTGCGCCAGGGCGACCTGCTGAAGCTGGCGATGGCGGGCACACTGCGCGGCTTCCCGCTAGCGACCGCCGACGGCCGGCTCGTCACCGGCGAGCGCCTGCCCTACGGCGACCAGCCGGCCGGTTATGCGTCGGTGCCGGCCGAGGTCGTCAACTACGTCGAGAACCACGACAACCAGACGCTGTTCGACGCCCTGGTGCTGAAGCTGCCGCGCGCCACCAGCGCCGAGGACCGCGCCCGCACCCAGGCCGTCGCCCTGGGCATCAACGCGCTGAGCCAGGGGGTGGCGTATTTCCATGCCGGCGGGGAGTTGCTGCGGTCCAAGTCGATGGACCGCAACAGCTACGACTCGGGGGACTGGTTCAACCGGCTCGACTGGACCGGCCGGGACAACGGCTTCGGCGCCGGCCTGCCGCCCGCGCGGGACAACGGCGCGGACTTCGCGCTGCTGCGTCCGCTGCTGGCCGATCCCGCGATCAAGCCGGGGCCGGCGGTGATCGACTGGACGCGCCGCGTGTTCCTCGACCAGTTGCGCCTGCGCGCCAGCACCCCGCTGTTCCGGCTGAACGAGCCGAGTGAGATCGCGCGGCGGCTGGTCTTCCACAACACCGGGCCGGCGCAGCAGCCGGGCGTGATCGTCGGGCGGCTGGACGGCGCCGGCCGCGCGGACGCGGTCTTCGACCGGGTGCTGTACGTGGTCAATGCCACCGCGGCGCCGGCCGCGCTGACGATCGCTGCCGAGGCGGGGTTCCCATGGCGGCTGCATCCGGTGCAGCGCGCCGCCGGCGCCGCCGACCTGCGGATCCGCCGCGAGGCCTCGGCCGATGCGCGCGGCGCCTTCCGCGTGCCGGCGCGCAGCGTGACGGTCTTCGTGGTCGAGCGCCGCTGAGGGCCTCGTTCACGCCGCATATCCCCGTCTTCGTCGCACGGAGGTGCGCGCGCGGCGCGGCAGGACTAGCATGGTCGCCAGCGGCCCTGTCAGAGGCCGCGTCGGAGACGGTCATGGGAACGATCCACGCGATCCACGAAGTCCACCCCGAAGCATCCGGGATCTCCCGGGGAGCGGCGCATCCAGCGCATCCGGCGCGCGCGCCGGGGTGGCGGGCGACGCTGCTGGGCGCGCCGCGTCGCGCCGGCCCGGCGCTGATGGCGGCCCTGGCCCTGGGCTTGGTCCTGACCGGCTGCGCGTCGGTGGACGACGGATCGACGGCCGCCCGCGTCGACACCGCGCCGCTGATCCATGACGAGCTGTTCCCGCCCTCGCGCGACGTGATCGATCCGGCGCAGGTGATGACGATGTCGCCCAAGATGCGCGAGTTCCTGCGTGCCCGGCTGCCCAACGCCGGCAGCGGCACGCTGATGACGGAGACCCGCGACATGCGCCACATGTTGCTGGATGCGCTCTACACCCGCGGCGAGCTGCAACTCGAATACGACGCCGAGACGACGCGCACCGCCGCCGAGGCCTTCGACGCCAAGGCCGGCAACTGCCTGTCGCTGGCGATGATGACGGCGGTCTTCGCCCGCGAGGCCGGCATGCCCATCATGTTCCGGCAGATCTACGACGAGGAGCAGTGGAGCCGCGTCGGCGACCTGCAGGTCGTCTCGGGCCACGTCAACATCGCGCTGGGCCGGCGCAAGTCGGACTTCCGCGTGATCGGCAACGACGAGCCCTCGCTGGTGGTGGACTTCCTGCCCGGCGCGCAGATCGCGCGCCAGCGCGCCATGCCGCTGGAGGAGCGCACCATCGTCGCGATGTACTTCAACAACCGCGCCGCGGAGCTGATGGCGCAGGCCCAGCTCGACCGCGCCTACTGGTACGCGCGGGCCGCCTGGCTGCACGAGCCGCGGCTGCTGGCGGCGCTGAACACGCTGGGCGTGATCTACCGCCGCCATGGCGACACGGCGCTGGCCGAGCGCGCCTTCCGCGCGGTGCTGGCGCGCGAGCCGGCCAACGTGCAGGCGATGGCCAACCTGGCGCAGGCGCTGCGCCTGCAAGGCCGGCTGGCCGAGGCGGAGCAGCTCGAGACCCGCCTCGCGCAGATCCAGCCCTATCCGCCGTTCAAGTTCTTCGACCTCGGCGTCGCCGCGATGAAGGCCGGCGAGTACGCCCAGGCCCGCGACCTCTTCGCCAAGGAGATCGCGCGCTCCGCCTACTACCACGAGTTCCATTTCTGGATGGCGCTGGCCAATGTCGGCCTGGGCAAGTGGGACGTGGTGCGCGAGGAGCTCGCCAAGGCCGAGGAGTACAGCGTCACCCAGCCGCAGCGCCGCCTGTACGCGGCCAAGCTCGAGAGCCTGAAGGCGCGGATGGAGCGGACGTCGACGAAGTTGCGCTAGGTCGCGCCGTCCGCCGCGCTGCTCGTTGCGCCAGAGACATCCGGTCCCTCGCCAGGCGTATTTCTGTGGCCAACGGTCGCAGATCGCCCAGCCGTGATGAGAAATTCGTGATCCTGTGCACAATCCGCCGCCGTTTGACCAGCCTTGGGGAGGGCTCATGCAAATCGCGGTGGTGGACGACGACATTCATCTGCTAGAGCTGTTGTCGCGGACCGTGGCATCGATGGGCCATGTGCCCCACCGTTTCGCCGACGGCGCGAGCCTGCTGCAGGCGATGCGGCGCCAGACCTTCGACCTGCTGCTGGTGGACTGGGAACTGCCCGGCCTGTCCGGCGTGGAGGTCGTGCAGACGGTGCGCGCCGAGGGCGCCGGCATGCCCATCGTGATGGTCACGCATCGCGACGCGGAGCGGGACATCGTTCAGGGGCTGACCAAGGGCGCCGACGACTACGTCGTCAAGCCGGTGCGCGGCGCCGAACTCAAGGCGCGCCTGCTGGCCCTGCTGCGTCGCGCCTATCCCGAGCAGGGCGGCGTGCAGCGCCATGGCGCCTTTGAATGGCGCGCCGCCACGCGCGACTGGCTCAAGGACGGCGTGCCGGTCGAGCTCAAGCCGCGCGAATTCGACCTGGCCGCCTGCCTGTTCCGGCAGATCGGGCGGGTGCTGTCCCGCGGCTACCTGATGAACGCCGTCTGGGGACGGGACGACGAGGTGCCGACGCGGACCCTGGACACCCACATCTCGTCGATCCGGCTGAAGCTGGGCCTCCGGCCCGAGCAGGGCTATCGACTGGGCGCCGTGTACGGCCATGGCTACCGGCTGGAAGCGCTGGAGCACGCCGAGGCGCTCGCCACGCCGCCGGCCGCGTCGTCCCCCGATGCTGATGCCGATGCCGAAGCCCGCGCGACGCGGGACCTGCCGGTCCGCGAGTCCAGCGAATGAGCCACGCACCCTCGAGCGTGCTGTTCGCGGCCTTGCTGACCGCCGGCGTCCTGTCGACCGCCCGGGCGCAGGGCGCGGACACCGTCGCCCATGTCGTGCAGCGCGGCGAATCGCTCTATCGCATCGCCCAGGAGCAGCTGGAAGAGCCCTCGCGCTGGCCGGAGCTGGCGCGGCTCAACCGCATCACGCGTCCCTCGCGGCTGCAGCCCGGACAACGCCTGCTGTTGCCGCTCGCGCTGATGAAGGGCCAGGCGAGCCCGGCCACGGTGGCCTACGTCCGCGGCGGCGTGCTCGCGGACGGCGTCGCCTTGCGCATCGGCGACCGCATCGCGGAGGCCGCGACGCTGACCGTGCCGGCGCAGGGCTTCATCAGCGTGACGCTGGCCGATGGCTCGCTGCTGCAGCTGCAGTCGGGCTCCGTCGCGCGCCTGGTCCGCCTGCGCGAGCTGCCGCGCGAGACGCGCAACACCTTGATCGAGCTCGATCGCGGCCGCATCGACCTGCGGGTGTCGCCGCAGACGCCCGGGTCGCGCTTTCGCGTCCGCACGCCGCTGGCAACCGCCGGCGTGCGCGGGACCCGTTTCGGCGTGACGATGCCGGCGCAGGGCGGCTTGACGGCCGCCGACGTGATCGAAGGCCGGGTGGCGGTGGAGGCCGCGCGCGGGGCCGCGGCGGAGACGGCGGTCTCGATCGGCGAGGGCGCCGTGGTGCGCGCGGGGCGTTCGCCCGAGCTGCGGACCCTGCCGCCCGCGCCGCCGTGGGTGGACGAGCTGCGGCTGGAGAGCCTGCCCGGCGAGCTGCCCATCGGTGAACTGAGCGCCGGCCAGCAGGTGCGCGTGGAGATCGCCGATGACGACGCGTTCACGCGGGTCGTCGCCACCCTGCAGGGCCGGCCGCCGCTGTCGGTGCCGGTGCTGCCCGACGGCCGCTACCGGATCCGCGGCCGGCTGCTGGACGCGGACGGCCTGTTCGGTCGCGAAAGCACGGCGCGGCTGCGCATCAAGACCCTGCCGCATGCGCCGATCGCGCGCGAACCGGCCCAGGGGCAGGTCCTGCCGCCCGCGCCCGTGACGCTGCGATGCACCGAGGTGCCGGGCGCGCAGGGCTACCTCTTCCAGGTCTCGACCGATGCGCGCTTCGAGCGCCCGCTGCTGGAGCGGCAGGTCTCCGGCGCCGCCTGCGCCTTCGAGTGGGCCTCGGCGCCGATCGGCGTGCTCCACTGGCGCGTCGCCTCGCTGGCGCCCGAGCCGGACGGCACGCTGGAGCGCGGCCCGTTCGGCGACCCGAGCCGGCTGGAGATCCGTCCGCTGCCGGTGGCGCCCGCGGGCGCCGGGCTGTCGCTGCAGGGCGACCGCCTGCACTGGGCCGGCGCGGCGGGGGCCCGCTACCGCGTGCAGGTGGCGCAGGACACCGGCTTCGAGCGGATCCTGTCCGACGTCGAGGTCGACGCGCCCGAGGCGCGCCTGACCCTGCCCACCGGCTGCCGCTCGCTGGCGGTGCGCCTGCAGGTCATCGATGCGCTCGGACGCCGCTCCGCCTTCGGCGCGGCGCGGCTGATCAGCGGCGAAGGCGGCCTGTGCACCGAGGACGGGGCAGCCGTCGGCGCCACCGCCGGCGCGGTGCGCATCGGACGCTGATGCGCAGCGCCTGGCTCGCCGACGCCCGCTTCCGACGCCGGCTCCACGCGCTGGGGTGGGCCTGCTTCATCGGCGCCGTGGCTGGCGCCGGCGCGCTGGGGACCTCGGGGGTGGGGCGGCTGGATGCGCTCATCACGGACGCCTTCCTCCACTGGTCGCCGCGCGCCCTCCCGGACGACGTGGTCATCGTGGCCGTGGACGACGCCAGCCTGGCGGCGCTCGGGCGATGGCCCTGGCCGCGCGACGTCCATGCCCGCCTGCTGGACCGGCTGACGGCCGCGGGCAGCCGCGCGGTCGGCCTGGACCTGATCCTCTCCGAGCCCGACCCGGCGCACGACGCGGCGCTCGCCGCGGCCCTGCGTCGTCATGGACACGTGGTGCTGCCGCTGCACTTCACGCCGGGCGAGACGCCGGGCGGCATGGTGTCCCTGCCGGTGCCGGCGCTGGCCGGCGCGGCGGCCGGTCTGGGCCAGCTGCATGTCGACCGGGATGCCGACGGCCTGGTGCGGGCCCTGTTCCTGAGGGAGGGCTTCGGCAGCGTGAGCTGGGACCATTTCGCCGTGGCGCTGCTGCGGCAGGCGCGCCCCGGCATCGACCTCGCGGAGCCGGCGCCCGACCCGGCGGATGGGATGGGAGCGGCGGGAACGGCCGGACGGGCGGAGGCCGGTCGCTGGAACCGGTCGGCGCGTTTCCTCATCCCGTTCGCCGGACCGCCCGGTAGCGTCCGGCGCGTGTCCTACGTGGACGTGCTGCGCGGCCGGGTGGACGCCGCCACCTTCAAGGAGGCGACCGTGCTGGTCGGGGCCACCGCGCCGGGTCTGACCGATGCCTATCCCACCCCGGTGTCGCGCACCGAGGCGCTCATGCCGGGCGTGGAGATCGCCGCGCAGGCCCTGGTCGCGCTGCGCGAGGGACGGACCCTGCGTCCGCCGACCTGGTGGCAGGGCGCCTTGCTGGCGGTGACGCCGCTGCTGCTGGCGCTCGCGGTGCTGCGCCGGACGCGGCCGCGCGTCGGGCTCGGCGTGGCGCTCGGCCTGATGCCGGCGATCGTGGTGCTCGCCTGGGCGCTGCACCATCTGGCCGGCGTGGTGTGGGCGCCGTCGGCGGCGCTGGCGGGCCTGGCGCTCGTGATCCCGCTCTGGAGCTGGCAACGCCTGGAGACCGCGCTCGCCTACCTCGAGCGCGAGTTCCACCGCGTGCGGGAGCGGCTGCCGCCACGCGACGGCCTGGCCGTCTCCGCGTCCGGGGGCGATCCGCTGGACCGCCGCATGGCCGCGCTGACCGCGGCGGCGAGCCGGCTGCGCCAGCTCGAGGGCCAGCGCCGGGAGGCGATGGATTTCCTCTCCCATGACCTGCGCGCGCCCTTGTCCGCGACGCTGGCCCTGATCGAGCTGGCCGACGCCGACGCCGACGCCAACGGACCGACCCTGGCGGCGATCGAGGTCCAGACCCGGCGCGCGCTGGCGCTGGCCGAAGGTTTCGTCGAACTGGCCCGGGCGGAAGCGCCGGAGGCGCTGCGGACGGCGCCGCTGGACCTGCGCGACGTGATCGTCGAAGCGGTGGACGGCGCCTGGTCCGAGGCGCGCCAGCGCGGCGTCGCGATCGAGACGCGCGCGCCGGACGAGGATGCCGTCTGCGACGGCGATGTGGCGCTGCTGGTGCGCGCCGTGGGCAACCTGGTCGACAACGCGTTGAAGTACGGCCGTGCCGGCGGCGTCGTGCGCTGCGAGCTGTCCCGGACCGCGACGGGCTGGCGCATCGACGTGGCCAGCCAGGGCGAGCCGCTGGCGCCGACCGAGGCCGCGCCGCTGTTCGACCGCTTCGCCCGCGCCGCGGGGGGCGCCGCGCGCGTCACCGCCGGCGCCGGCCTCGGGCTGGCCATCGTCCGATCGGTGGCCCGGCGGCATGGCGGTGACGCCGGCTGGCGACCGGCCGACGACGGCAACCTGTTCTTCATCGAGCTGCCCCGCGCCGCCGGCTGACGGACCAAACGTCAACAATCGTCAGCGACGCTGGTCCCTCCCGCTGGCCCTTCCTACAGTCCGCCCGCCGCTGTTCCTGCGGCACGAACTGGGAGAAGGATCTTGAAAGCGCTCATCGCCGAATTCATCGGCACGTTCTGGCTGGTCCTGGGCGGCTGCGGCAGCGCCGTGCTGTCGGCCGCCTTTCCGGAATCGGGCATCGGACTGCTCGGTGTCTCGCTGGCCTTCGGCCTGTCGGTGCTGACGATGGCGCATGCGGTGGGGCCGCTGTCGGGCGGCCACTTCAATCCGGCGGTGACGGTCGGGCTGTGCGTGGCGGGGCGCTTCCCGGCGCGCGGCGTGCTGCCCTACGTCGCCGTGCAGGTGCTGGGGGCGGTGGCCGCGGCCGCGGTGCTCGCCGTGATCGCCAGCGGCAAGCCTGGCGTCGACCTGGCCGCCGGCGGCTTCGCCGCCAACGGCTACGGCGCGCACTCGCCGGGCGGCTACTCGCTGGCGGCGGCCGCGCTGACGGAAGTCGTGCTCACCGCCTGCTTCCTGCTGGTCATCCTGGGCGCGACCTCGCGCCAGGCGGCGCCCGGCTTCGCGCCGCTGGCGATCGGCCTGGCGCTCACGCTCATCCACCTGATCAGCATCCCGGTCACCAACACCTCGGTGAACCCCGCGCGCAGCGCCGGCGTGGCGCTGTTCGCCGGCGACTGGGCGCTGGGACAGCTCTGGCTGTTCTGGCTCGCACCCATCGCCGGTGGCGTCATTGGCGCCGCGGCCGGGCGGGTCCTGTTCGACGCGCCGCTGGCGCCGGCCGGGGCGCCGCGATGAAGCGCCTGTCGCGCCGACACATCATGAAGCGGCAGAAATACCGGCCCGGCGTGGCCTGCATCGCGCCCGTGATGAACGAGTGAAGACTTGTCGCGGCCGAGCCGCGACCGTACGCCCCGCGCGTCGCGCCATGCGCTTGTTGCCGTCCGCGACAAGCCGGGATCGATGGCCCCTGGCGGCCTCGTCCCCTCGTGCAGCGCCGTGCACCCCTTTCTTCGATTTCCCTGTCTCAGCACGGGCGGCTTGCCGCTGCCCGGAGAACCACGATGACGTTTGACCGCGTGTTGGATTCCCTTGCCCGCAGCCGGGCCCTTCTTTGTCGGACCGCCACCGCCGTCGGCCTGGCCCTGGGCCTGGCCGGCGCCGCGCAGGCGCAACTGGTGGTGACGGGCATGCCGGACACGCCGGACCCGGTCGCGGCGGGCGGTGTCGTCACCTACAACGTCGGCATCGGCGACGCCCTGGGCGTGGCGCGCTCCGGCGTGACGGTCAACTTCGACGTGCCCGCCACCGGCCGCTACGCCGGCACCGGCGCGCTGCCGGCGGGCGTGAGCTGCGGCGGCATGGCGGTCGGACAGGCCGGACCCGGCACGGTGAGCTGCACCGGCGTCAGCGTGCCCACGCAGGACGTGGTGCACCTGCCGATGCGGGTCCGCTCGATCACGGCCGGCACGATGACGGTCACGGCCAGCGTCGTCGGTGGCAGCTCGCAGAGCGAGACCACCACGGTGAACGCGGGCGCCGACCTGGCGCTGTCGATCAACGCGCCGGCGACGGCGGCGGCCGGCAGCACGCAGGTCGTGCAGCTGACGGTGACGAACGCGGGGCCGGACGCCTCGCCCGCGTCGGTGCTGAGCTACAGCGTGCCGCCGGGCTTCGCGCTGAGCGGCACGCCGGGCGGCTGCTCGCTGTCGGGCGCCACGCTGAGCTGCAACCTCGGCGCCATCGCCAGCGGTGGCAGCGCCGGCGTCACGGTGAGCGGCGTGATCGGCGCGGGCGGCGGGTCCACGCTGACGCACTCGGCGGATGTCGCGAGCGGCGGCGGGGTCGCGGACGGCGACACCACCAACAACGTCGCCAGCGCCACGACCGCGGTCACCGCCGGCAGCAGCCTGTCGGTGACGAAGAGCAAGTCCGTCGCCGACCCGGTCCAGACCGGCCAGGCCTTCAACTTCCAGTTCAACGTGCGCTACAGCGGGGACTTCCCCTCGGGCGCGCAACTGACCGACAACCTGCCCGCCAACTTCTGCGCCGTCGCGCCGGCCAGCTTCAGCAGCGGCGGCTGGACCTGCACCGCGTCCAGCACCTGCCCGTCCGCGGGCGGCACGCTGAGCTGCACGCGCAGCGGCAGCGGCAGCGCCGGCAGCAACGTCTCGCTGGGCACCATCAGCGCGCCGGTCCAGGCGCTGACCAGCGGCGTGGGCATCGTCAACACCGCCACGGCCAGCGCCACGGGCGTCAGCCCGGTCAACGGCGCGGTGAACACGACGGTGATCGATCCCTCCGCCGACCTGCGCGCCAACAAGGCCAAGAGCTGGCCGCAGGCCGCGGTGCCGGTGAACCAGGCGTTCAACTACACGATCTCGGCGACCAACCTCGGCCCCAGCGCGATCCCCGCCAGCGGCACCCTCACGCTCACCGACACGGTGCCCGCCAACCTGCGGGTCAACAGCATCTCGGCGCCGTCGGGCTTCAGCTGCGTGTCCTCGGGCGGCGGCACCTTCCCGCAGGCCGGTCCGGTGACCATCACCTGCACCAGCACCAACGTGGCGCTGGGGGTCAACGCCACCACCGCCAGCGTCACCATCAATGCGCAGGCCACGGCCGCGGGCGGCACGCTGACCAACCAGGTGTGCGTGAACGCCGCCAACGCGCCGGCCGACAACGTGCCCGCCAACGACTGCACCGGCGTGGGCGTGAACCCGCAGGCCAACGCCGCGCAGGCCGACGTGTCGGTGCTCAAGCGCGTGCTGGGCCCGGGCGATGCGGCGGGCAACCGTCAGGAGGCGGGCTCGCCGATCGTCTGGGAAATCGAGGTGGTCAACGCCGGCCCGCAGGCCGCGACCAACGTCGCCGTCACCGACACCCTCAACAACGTCTTCAACGCCAACGCGGGCCAGTACTCGCTGAACACGGTGGCCGGCAGTGCCACGCTGGGCAGCTGCAGCCTCGCGCCGTCCGGATCGGCGGTGTCGCTGAGCAACTGCACGATCACCAGCCTGCCGGTCTGCACCGCGGGCGTCGACTGCCCGAGGTTCCAGGTGACGGTGCGCCACTTCGGCGACGGCACGTCCTCGGACCAGCAGTTCACGGTCAACAACACAGCCTTCGCGCTGGCCCAGAACGAGGCCGATCCCGACCTCCTCAACAACAACGCCAACAACAACACGCCGGCCACGGCCTACTTCATCGCCCGCACCGATGTGGCGGTGACCAAGACCGACAACCCGGACCCGGTGTCCGCCGGCCAACTGCTCACCTACACGATCACGGCCAGCAATCCGGCCGCGACCAGCGCGAGCCGCGCCTTCAACGTGAGCATCGACGACACGCTGCCGGCGGGCCTGGTGTTCCTGTCGGCGACCGCCAACGGCGGCGGCAGTTGCACCACCGCGCCGGTCGCCGGCAGCACCACCGGTCCGGGCAATGACACGCTGATCTGCGGCTGGAGCTCGATCGCCCGCGGTGCGCAGCAGACCGTCGTCGTGCGGGTGCGCGCCAGCGCCGCGCTGGCCACGGCGCTGGGCGGCAGCGGCAGCATCTCCAACACGGTGACGATCGCCACCACCACGCCCGAGATCGCCGGCGGCGCCGCCAACAACACCGCGACGCAGGCCACCGCCGTCATCTCGCCGGCCTACGACCTGATCGTCAACAAGGCCGACGACGTGGACCCGGTCAACGTCGGCGACAACGTCACCTACACCCTCACGGTCACCAACAACGGCGCCTCGACGGCCGAGAACGTCGTCCTCACCGACACCCTGCCGTCGACGGCGGGCGCACCGACCTTCGTGGGCCTGGTGACGCCGCTGCCCGCGGGCGTGAGCTGCAACACCGCCGGCGTCACCGTCGGCGTGGCCGGCGGCAGCATCAGCTGCACCATCGCCAGCCTGGGCGGCACCGGCGGCGGCGCGACCGGGGAGGGCAGCTCCGTCCAGGTGCGCGTGCGGCTGCAGGGCGCCGAGAAGGGCACCTACACCAACGCGGCCTCGGTGCGCTTCGCCAACGCGGCGCAGGACGCCTTCGATCCGCAGGCCAACAACAGCGCGTCGGAGCCGACCACCTTCCGCTACAAGGCCGACGTGCAGGCCGTGGACAAGGCGGCCGTCATCAGCGGCACCACCACGCCGCTGACCACCATCGCGCAGGGCCAGGCCTTCGACTGGCTGGTCCATGTGCGCAACAACGGCCCGCAGGCGGCCGAGATCACGCAGGTCGCCGACACGCTGCCCGCGGGGCTGCAGCTCGCCGGCACGCCGGTGCTCACCGTCACCGCCGGCAGCTTCACCCCCGCGGCGCCGACCTGCACCGGCAGCGCCGGCGGCACCAGCACGAGCTGCGCGATCGCGAGCATGCCCTCCGGCGGCGCGGCGACGCTGCGCATCCCGGTGCTGGTGGTCGGCACGCCGGCCAACGGCACGGTGCTGAGCAACACCGCCACCATCGTGACGACGGGCTCGGGCGATACCGACGGCGGCGCCGTGCCCAACGCCGGCAACAACTTCGCCACCGGCACGATCACCGTGCAGACTGCGACCCTGTCGGGCCGCGTCTATGACGACCTGAATGGCAACGGCCAGGCCGATGCGGGCGAGCCCGGCATCGCCGGTGTCACGCTGACGCTCGGCGGCACCGATGGCACCGGCACGCCGGTCAGCCGCACGGTCACGACCGATGCGACGGGCGCCTGGAGCTTCTCCGTCCCGTCCGGCACCTACACCGTCACCGAGACGCAGCCCGCGTCCCACCTGCCGGGCATCACGCGCGCCGGCGGCGCCAGTGGCGCGGGCAGCAGCGCCGGCAGCGTGCCGGCCAGCGGCGCCGGTGTCACCAGCGGCCCCAGCGGCTCCAACGCCAACGTGATCCAGAACGTCGTGCTCGGCGCGGGCGGCAGCTCCACCGGCAACCTGTTCGGCGAAGTGCGCGCCGCCTCGGTGGCGGGCCGCGTCTATCAGGACCGCGACTACAACGGCGCCTTCGGCGCGAGCGAACCCGGCATCGCCGGCGTGACGCTGCAGCTCAGCGGCACCGACCTGTTCGGCAATGCCGTGAACGCGAGCACCACCACCGCGGCCGATGGCAGCTACAGCTTCGCCACGCTGAGGCCCGGCAGCTACACGGTGACCGAGCCCACGCAGCCCGACGGCTTCGCCGACGGCAGCGAGACCGCGGGCACGGCCGGCGGCAGCACCGCCGTCAACGATCTCATCTCCGGCATCACGCTGGGCAGCGGCACCGCCGCCACTGGCTATCACTTCGGCGAGCGTCTGCCGCGCGTGACGGTCCGCGTCTTCGAGGACGCCGACAACGACGGCCTGCCCGCCGCGGGCGATGCCGGTATCACCGGCGTGACGCTGCACCTGACGGGCACGTCCAGCACCGGCGCGGCGGTCGACATCGTCGCCACGCCGATCGCCGGCCAGCCGGGACGCTATGAGTTCCTCAACGTGCCGCCGTCGGCGGCGGGTGGCTACACGGTCACCGAGACGCAGCCCGCGACCTACGCGCCGGGCCAGGCCAATCCGAACGGTCATGCCGGCACGGCGCAGCCGGGCGGCAACGTGATCCAGGGCGTGGTCATCCCGCTGACCGGCACGCCGGCGAGCGTGGGCGACTACCTGTTCGGCGAGCTCACCAGCAGCCAGCTGCGCGGCCGCAGCTTCTACGACCGCGACGGTGATGGCAGCCAGGGCGCCACGTCGAGCGAACCCGGTCTCCCCGGCGTGACCATCGCGCTGACCGGCACCGATGCCAACGGCAACGCCGTGTCGATCACCACCGTCACCGATGCCCATGGCGACTACGTCTTCGACAAGGTCGCGCCCGGCACCTACACGGTGACCGAGACGCGTCCGGCCGGCTACCTGCCGGGCCTGACCCGCGCGGGCACGGTCACCGGCGCCGGTTCGGCGCCGGGCAGCGTGCCCGCCAGCGGCACGGGCGTCGACGCGGGCCCGTCGGGTTCCAACGCGCCGCTGATCCAGCAGATCCGCCTGGGCGCGCCGGGATCGAGCTCGAGCGGCAACAACTTCGCCTCGGTGCGCGCGGCCTCGCTGTCGGGCCACGTCTATGCCGACATCGCACCCGCCAACGGCCAGCGCGACGCGGGCGAGCCGCCCATGCCCGGCGTGACGGTGACGCTGAGCGGCACCGACTTCCTCGGACGCAGCGTGACCAGGACGCTGACGACGGCGGCCGATGGCGGCTTCTCCGCCAGCGGTCTGCTGCCGGGGCGCTATCAGCTCGACGAGACGCAGCCCGCGGGCACCGGCGATGGCCCCGAGCATCTGGGCCTGGTGGGTGGCGCCGCGCGCGGCACCGCCAACCCGGGCGGCGTGAACGACCGGTTCGGCGACATCGCGCTGGCCTCGGAAGAGGTCGGCACGGACTACGACTTCGGAGAGCGCGGCGGCCAGATCTCCGGCCACGTGTACGTCGACAGCAATGGCAACGGCCGCCGTGACGCGGGCGAGCTGCCGATCACGGGCGTGACGCTGACCCTCAGCGGTACCAGCGCCGGTGGGCTGCCCGTGACCATCACCGCGGTCACCGGCGCCGATGGGCAGTACCTCTTCGACGGCGTGCTGCCGTCCGACGCGACGGGCTACGTGATCACCGAAACGCAGCCGGCGACCTACGCCGATGGCGCCGAGACCGTGGGCCGCCTCAACGGCACGGCGGCGGGCGCGCTCGCGGGCAACGATCGCATCGGCGGCCTGGTCTACACCGGCGGCTCGGGCGATGGCTACGACTTCGGCGAGCAGGGCGCCTCGATCGCGGGCACCGTGTTCAACGACGTCAACGGGAACGGCAAGCGTGAGCCGGGCGACCTGCCGCTGGCCGGCGTGACGCTGACGCTGACCGGCACCGATGCCTCGGGCCAGCCGGTCACGCGCAGCACCGTCACGGCGCGCGATGGCGGCTACCGCTTCGTCGACCTGCCGCTGGACAACGGCGCGGGCTACACGATCGTGCAATCGCCGGTGCCGGGTTCCACCCATGCCGGCGAGACCCCGGGCTCGCTGGGCGGCAGCGTGCCGGCCCCGGGCCGTCTCAACGTCAAGCTGCCCGCCGTGGCGGCGAACGGCACCGGCTACGACTTCTTCGAGAAGTCGACCTCGCCGGCGGCGGTGAGCGGCCGCGCCTGGCGCGACACCGACCACGACCGCCTGGCCGGCAACGGCGAACCCGCCGTCGCGGGCTGGACGGTGGAGTTGGTGGCCTGCCTCGACGGTGGCACCACCTGCGCCAACACCGGCGCGCAGGTGCTCGACACCCGCGTCACCGCGGCCGATGGCAGCTACCGCTTCGACAACGTCGTGCCGGGCTCGTACCAGCTGCGCTTCCGCGATCCGCAAGGGCGCCTGGTGGGCGGCGTCTGGCCGACCGACCCGACGCTGAACGGCCCCGGCGGCGCGTTCCCGACCGTCGCCGGCATGGCGCCGCGCGGCTGGATCCCGCTGGCCATCGGCGCGGGCGCGACGGTGGTCCAGCAAGACCTGCCGCTCGACCCGGGCGGCGTGGTGTACGACAGCCTGAGCGCCGAGCCGGTCCCCGGCGCGGTGGTCGCGCTGAATGGTCCGTCGGGCTTCGATCCGGCCCTCCACCTGCTCGGCGGCAACGCGTCGGTCACCACCGGTCCCGACGGCTCGTACCAGTTCTTCCTGCTGCCGGGCGCCCCGATGGGCAGCTACACCGTCACGGTCGCACCGCCGGCGGGTTACCTGCCGTCGGCGACCTACCCGGCTGCCGCGGGTCCGCTCGACGCCGTCAACTGCAGCGCGCCCAGCACCGCGGGCGCCCGCGACGCCGCCGGCCGCGGCGTCCGCCTGAGCGGCAGCGATGCCTGCGTCGTCAGCGCCGCGGCCGCTCCGGTGGCCGGCCCCGCGACGCCGTACTTCCTGAACTGGCAATCGGGCGGCGCGGCGCACCAGGTGGTCAACAACCACCTGCCGCTGGACCGCGAGGGGAACGGCACGGCCATCGAGCTGCGCAAGTCGACCTCCAAGCTGACGGTGAAGAAGGGCGAGCCCGTGCCTTACGTGATCACCGCGCGCAACGCGAGCAGCGGCCCGATCGGCAATGTCGCGCTGCTGGACACGCTGCCCCCGGGCTTCAAGTACCTGGACGGCTCGCTGACGGTGCAGACGCTGCCCAATGGCCCGGTCGTGGCCGTGAAGCCCACGATCGTGGGCCGGCAACTGACGCTGGCCGACCAGTCCTTCCTCACCGGCGAGACCAAGCGCGTGTCGATGGTGCTGGCGGTGGGCATCGGCGTCGGCGAAGGCCAGTACGTCAACAGCGTGGTCGCCACGCAGGGCCCCGGCGGCCGCGCGCTGTCCAACACGGCCACCGCGTCGGTGCGGGTCGTGCCGGATGCGCTGTTCGACTGCACCGACGTCATCGGCAAGGTCTACGACGACCGCAATGCCAACGGCGTGCAGGACGAGGGCGAGCCCGGCATCCCCAACGTGCGCATCGCCACCGTCAACGGCCTGCTGGTGAGCACCGATGCCGAGGGTCGGTATCACATCGCCTGCGCGGCGGTGCCCAAGGAGGGCACGGGCAGCAACCTGGTGCTCAAGGTCGATGAACGCACGCTGCCCTCGGGCTACCGCGTGACGACCGAGAACCCGGCGTCCGAGCGCGCGACGCGCGGCAAGGCGATCAAGGTGAACTTCGGCGCCACCGTGCACCGTGTCGTGCGCCTGGACCTGAAGGCGGCCGCCTTCGCCGACGGGCAGCTCGCGCTGCTGCCGGCGCACGAGGCGCGTCTGGACCAGGCCGTGGCCGCGCTGACCGAGCGGCCCTCGATCCTGCGCCTGGCCTACCAGCCGGCGGCGGACGAGCCGCGCGCGCTCGGCGACGAGCGCATCGCGGCGCTCAAGGCCGGACTGCTGGCGCGCTGGAAGGCGCTCGGCCAGTCCCAGGGCCGCAGCCTGTTCAACCTGGACATCGAGGTCGAGCGCGTGCCGGTCTCGCTGAACCGCTGACCGGGAGCGCGCATGAACCGCTCCCCGTCTTCTTCCTCTTTCCGTGCCATTCGCATGACCCGATCCACCTTCCCCCGCGCGGCGCTGGCCAGCGCCGCGGCCGCCGCCTGCCTGGCCATCGGGCTGCCGGCCACCGCCCAGGAGGCAGCCTCCGGCGCCGCCTCCGGTGCGGCCCGCGATGCGGCGCAGGACGCGACCCGCGAGGGCGGCGCCTGCCGCGCCGACGCACGCGGACGCTTCAGCGATCGCTGCGCGGCCGACGTGCGCGCCGTCGAGATCGATGGCCGCGATCATCTGCCGGCTTCGAGCGAGCGCGAACTGCCCAAGCTCACCGTGATCCTCGGCGACCCGCGCGCGCTGCAGCAGCGGCGCGAAGAGACGACGCGCACCGTGCCCGGCACCGAGCAGCCGCGCGAGGAGTCGCACACGCCGCACTTCGACTCGGGCGAGGACCTGCTCAAACCCGAGGACAAGGCGCGGCTGGACGCGATCGTCGCGCAGGTGCGCGGCCGTGAGGGCCTGCATTTCGAGATCGTCGGCCACACCGACGTGCAGCGCATCAAGCCGGAGCTGCGTCCGCGCTTTCCCGACAACCATGCGCTCGGCCTGGCGCGCGCGCAGCAGGTGGGCCGCTATCTGACGCAGCAGCTGGGACTGCCGGCAAACGCCTACGTGGCGGATTCGCGCGGCCCCGACGAGCCGCTGGCCTCGCCGCGGGAGGACCGGGCGAACTGGTCCGCCAACCGGCGCGTCGAGGTGCGCGTCTACTGGAAGGACACGGTGCCCGCGAAGGTGGAGACCGTGTCCAGCGTGACGCTGGTCGACCCGAGCGCCTGCGGCATGCTGACGCCGTATGCGCCCGACGACGCGGCGCTGCGCCTGACGATCGACGGCCAGCCGGTGGTGGGCGCGGACAGCTCCAGCGCCGATCGCCAGCGCTGCATCGACGTGCGGCTCGAGCGCGACCGGCTGCGCCTGCAGTACGACAACCTCGTGCAGCTGCGCCGCCTGAACGGGACCGCCTGGCCCGCCACCGCGGTGCCTGGCGACACGGTGCGCTTCAACGGCTACAGCAACTACCGGTTGTTCCTGACGCGCGGCGAGCTGCGCGTGTTCAGCGCCGATGGCGACATGCGGCCGCAGCTGCTGGCCACCGTGCCGCTGGACAGCGAGCTGCGCGCGGCCTGGACCGTGCCCGCCGAGTGGGCGCAAGGACCCATGGCGCGCCGCAAGCTGTACTGGCGCGTGCGGGTCTATGACCGCGATGGCCGCTTCGACGAGACCGACGACATCCCGCTGGCGCTGGCCGATCGGCATGCGCCAGGCTTCGAGCAGGAGCCGACCGAGGCGCAGCGCCTGCTGGCGGGTTATGGCGAGAGCCGGCTGTCCATCGCCAACATCCCGATCACCGGCGGCACGGTGACGGCCAGCGGCGAAGGCATCGCGGCCGGCGAGCAGGTGAGGGCGCTCGGACTGGCGGTGCCGGTCGACGCGCAGGGCCGCTTCGTGATGCAGCAGCTGGTGCCGCGCCGCGTGCAGACCGGCGAGATCGTCGTGCGCGGCGCCGAGGGCCAGGAGCGGATCTATCGCCGCGACTTCGAGCTGCCGCCGCGGGACTTCTTCTTCGTCGGTCAGGCGGATCTCACCATCGGCCATGACCGCACGACCGGCCCCGCCGCGCTGATGACGCAGGAGCGCAACCGCTACAACAACGACACCTGGACCGAAGGGCGCCTGGCCTTCTACGGCAAGGGCATGCTCGATGAGCGCTGGACCTTGACGGCGAGCGTCGACACCGAGGAACGCCCGTTGGGTGAGCTCCTGCGCAACCTCGACCGCAAGGATCCAACCTCGCTGTTCCGCCGCATGGACCCGGTGGACAGCTGGGGCACCTTCGGCGACGACTCGACCAGCGTCGAGGACGCGCCCACGCAGGGACGCATGTACCTGCGCGTGGACGATGGCCGCTCGCATGCGATGTGGGGCAACTTCAAGATCAACCTGGGCGCCGACAACACGCTGGCGCAGATCAATCGCGGGTTGTATGGCTTGAAGGGGCACCTCGTCGGCGAAGAGGCGACCAGCTTCGGCGACGCCCGCTTCACCGCCGACCTGTACGCGGCCGAACCGGGCACGCTGGCCGCGCGCGAGGAGTTCCGCGGCACGGGCGGCTCGCTGTACTACCTGCGTCATCAGGACGTGAGCCGCGGCGCCGAGAAGGTGTGGCTGGAAATCCGCGACCGCGATTCCGGCTTCGTGCTGCAGCGCCGCGCGCTGATCCCGGGCAGCGACTACGACGTCGACTACCTGCAGGGACGGGTGCTGCTGACCTCGCCACTGCCCAGCCTGGCCGACAACGGCCAGCTGGTGCGGGCGGGCGGTCTCAGCGGCCAGCCGGCCTTCCTGGTCGTGGACTACGAGTACACGCCGCTGTCGGGCGATCTGGACACGCTGGCGGTGGGCGGACGGACGGCCTGGTGGGTGACGGACGCGGTGCGCGTCGGCGTCACCGCCGCGAAGCAGCAGCAGACCGGCGGCGATCAGCGCCTGGGCGGCGTGGATTTGCTGCTGCGCAAGAGCGAGAACACCACGCTGAAGATCGAGGCCGCGCGCAGCGATGGCCCCGGCATCGGCACGACCAGCTCGCTCGATGGCGGCTTCGGGTTCTCTCAGAACACGCTGGCCACCGACACCCGCGGCGCGAATGCGTGGCGCGTCGAAGGGCAGGCGGATCTGACCGATCTCGGCGTGGCCAAGAGCGGGCATGTCGGCGCCTATGCGCAGCTGCGCGAGGCGGGCTTCTCGACGCCTGGACAGGTCGCGTCCAACGAGACGAGGCAGGCCGGCGTCAGCCTCACCGCGCCGGTGGCCGAGCAGGTCGAGCTGCGACTCAAGGGCGATCACAAGGACGAGCTCAACGGCTACAACACCGACGCCGGCGAGGCGCAGGTGGCCTGGCGCGTCGATGAGCGCTGGACGGTCAGCGGCGGACTGCGGGCCGACCGCAAGTCCACCGATGCGGTGAACACCTCGCCGCTGCTGCCCAGCTCGGGCGTGGTCAGCGGCGAGCGCACCGACGCGGCCGTGCAGCTCGACTACGAGAGCGGGGAGGGCTGGGGCGTGTATGGCTTCGGCCAGAAGACGGTGGACCGCACCGGCACGCGGCAGGACAACGACCGGCTCGGCGCGGGCGTGCGCTATCGCGTCAACGACAAGCTGTCGCTGCGCGGCGAGGCCTCGGGCGGCAATGGCGGCTCGGCGGGCAAGGCGGGCGTCGACTACCAGTACAACGACCGCTCCAACGTCTACGTCACCTACGCGCTGGACACCGGCCGCACCGACGAGACCTTGAACGCGCGCGGCGGCACGCTGGTCGGCGGCATCAAGTCGCGCCTGGCCGATGGCCTGAGCGCCTACACCGAGCACAAGCAGACGACCGGCGTGCTGAGCGGCCTGACGCATGCCTACGGCGTGCAGTACGCGCCGGATGATCGCTGGACGCTGGCGGTGAGCGCGGAAAACGGGCGGCTGGAGGCGGAAAACGCCGGGGAGACCGATCGGGAGGCGCTCGGCTTCTCGGTGGGCTTCAGCGACGCGAGCCTGAAGTACGCCGGCGGCGTCGAGTACCGGCGCGATCGCACGGGGCTGGACACGCGGCGCAGCTGGCTGCTGAAGAACTCGGTCAGCGTGCAGGACGGCCCGAACGCGCGCTGGCTGGGCAAGCTGAACTGGGCGGACAGCGACAGCGCGGCGAGCGCGCTGGCCGCGGCCAAGTACACCGAGGCGGTGCTGGGCTACGCCTTCCGGCCGGTGAGCAACGACAAGCTGAACGTGCTGCTGAAGTACACCTACCTGTACGACCTGTCGTCGCCGGGGCAGGTGGTGGCGACGGACGTGACGCAGACGGCGGTCAGCACGACCGGCATCGACTACCAGCAGCGCAGCCAGGTGGCGGCGGTGGATGCGACCTACGACGTCAGCGCGCGCTGGACCATCGGCGGCAAGCTGGCGTGGCGCGTCGGCGAGCTGCGGCCCAGCCGCGACGACAGCGCGCCGTGGTTCAAGAGCAGCGCGCAGCTGGCGATCGCGCGGGTGGACTGGAAGGTGGTGCGTCGCTACGACTGGCTGCTGGAGCTGCGCATGCTGCGGGCCGGCGAGCTGAGCGAGCGCAAGACCGGTCTGCTGACGGCGGGCTACTACCACGTCAACGAGAACTTCAAGGTGGGGCTGGGCTACAACTTCACCGACTTCTCGGACGACCTGACGGACCTGAGCTACCGCAGCCGCGGGGTCTTCCTCAACATGCTGGGGAAGTTCTAGCCGTCCAGCGGCGGCAGGCCATGGNAGGCCTCGTCGCCCAGGCCCAGCGGCGCGCGCATGCCGAATTCCCGGCACGGCGACGGGCGCCACTCGTAGATGCCGCAGCCGGCGCGCTCGCCGACCTGGCCCTGCAGCGCCGCGCAGCGCGGGCGCGCGTGGTCGGTGCCGCGCATCCGGCAGCTCGAGTCGGTGACCTCCACCGCCAGGCCGTCCGGCACGCTGCCGCCCTCGCTCTGCAGCTCATGGCGCGAGAAGTCGACGCGGAAGCTCGCGCAGCAGGCGCCGCAGCGGGTGCAGGGATTGTCGGAAAAGTCGGACATGGCGGACGGACGCCCCCAGGCTGAGGCTCAGTTCGACGCCGACGGGCTGATCAAGGGGCTGTCGGGCGGCGGCGGGTCGTCGGGCAGCGCGGGTTCGCGCACGACGGTGACGGTGCAGGCGCACTGGGTGACGACCTGCGCCGACACGCTCCCCAGGTAGCGCCGCATCATCGAGCTGGCGCGGGCGCCCATCACGACGTGGTCGACGCCGGTCCGGGCGGCGAATTCGATCAGCGCGTCGGCGGCGTCGGGCGCCTCCAGCACGTGGAAGGTGAGCCGCCCGTCCTCGAGCGCGAGCTCGCGCGTCATCGGATGCGCCCAGTTCTTCAGCGCGATCAGCTGCTGCACATGGTGGCTGCGGCCATGCGCGTCGGTGAGCTCGTCCATGCCGATGCGGTTGGTCTTCATCACGCCGACGCAGGCCAGGCGCGCGCCGGGCTCGGTCTGCATCAGGCGGCGCACGACCTCGCGCAGTTCCTCCAGCAGGGCCGGGGTGGCGCCCTGGACGTCGACGGCGGCCATGATCACCGGGCTGCGCGCCACCTGCGCGCCGACCGAGGCCGGCGCGCGCGGCTCCTCGCCCATCGCCAGGAACCAGCGCTTGAAGCGCCGCACCAGCCCGCTGCGCTGCAGCTTGTGCGCGCGCGCCGTCAGCGGCACCGCGTCGGGCCGCTGCAGGTCCAGCGCGAGCTGCGCGGCGCTCTGGTAGCGGCGCTCAGCGCGCACCTCCAGGCAGTGCAGCACGATCTCCTGGAACCACGGCGGCAGTTCGGGCCGGATCGCGCGCGGCGGGATCGGGTCGACATAGAGCCGGCGCCGCAGCTGGCGCACCGAGTTCGGTTGACCGAAGGGCCGCTCGCCGGTGGACAGGTGGTAGAGCATCACGCCCAGCGCGAACAGGTCGCTGCGCGGATCGTTGCGCACGAACTGCACCTGCTCCGGCGACATGTAGGGCCCGGTGCCCATCGGCAGCGAGAACTCCTCCTCCAGCAGGTCGGGCAGGAAGTCGTGGCGCGACAGGCCGAAGTCGACCAGCACCACGGTGCCGTCGGGCCGCAGCAGGATGTTGCTGGGCTTGATGTCGAGGTGGACCAGGTGCTGGCGGTGCAGGTCGGTCAGCGCATGCGCGACCTGGATGCCGATTTCCACGACCTCCACCAGCGGCAGCGGCGCCTGGTCCAGGCGCGGGCGCAGGCTCTCGGCCTCGATGCGCTCCATGACGATGTAGGCCTGCCGGCGCCAGTCGCCGCGCGCGACGAAACGCGGCACGTGCGGCCCCTTGAGCGCCGGCATGATCATCTGCTCGACCTCGAAGCCGACGATGCTGGCCGGGTCCTCGCCGCCCTTGATGCGGGGGACCTTCATGATCAGCGGAAAGTCCTCGCCGGGAGGCGCGTCCGCGGGGGACTGCCGCCGCACCTGCCAGAGGTTGGCCATGCCGCCCTGGTGCAGCCGGGCCTCGAGCACGAAGCCGTCCAGCACCTGGCCGGGCTGCAGCGGCGCGGTGATGGGCGGAACCGGGGACGGGGCAGGCGACGGGGCGGGCGGCAAGGTGGCGTCGTTCATCGATTCAGCGGCCGGCGACGAGGCGCTGGGCGAGGCGGTCCGCGAGGCCGGCGGGCAGGCCGGGCGCGGCGCGCAGCGCGGCCGCGGCGGCTTCGACATCGTAGGGGACGCGCTGGAAGCTGAGCTCCTCGCTGTCGTGGTCGAACAGCGCGTAGGCCGCGGCCGGGTTGCCGTCGCGCGGCTGGCCGCAGGCGCCGGGGATGACCAGCCACTGCCGGTTGGGCAGCAGCGGGATCGGCACGCCCGGCTGGGGCCGGAAATCGCCCGCCTTGCCGGTGCCCGACAGGTGGTAGAGCATCGGCTCGTGCATGTGGCCGCAGAAGGTGTAGCGGCACTCGGTCGCGTGCAGGCTGCGCATCGCCTCCAGCCGCCCTTGCACATAGGCGAAGCCAGCCGGGTCGAAGGCGTTGGCGTGCACGTAGAGGCAGTCGTCCTCTTCCTCGGCCATCGGCAGGCTGGCAAGGAAGGCCAGCTGGTCCTCGGCCAGCCGCGCGCGCGTCCAGGCGATGGCGGCGCGCGCGTCCTCGTTCATCGTCGGACGCGGTCCCTGGGTGACGCCCAGGTCATGGTTGCCCGCGACGACGACCGCGCCCGCGGCGCGCAGCGCGCGGACCTGGTCCACCACCCAGCCGGGATCGCTGCCGTAGCCGACGTAATCGCCCAGGAGGGCGAAATGCCCCGCGCCCTGCCGCCGGGCGTGCTCGAGGACGGCCTCGAAAGCCTGGCGGTTGGCGTGCAGGTCGGAGATCAGAGCGGTTTTCATGAGCAGGCACAGGATGCCACGGACGGCTGACGCCAAGCTTCGCATGTTGGCGAGGACTGGGCGAGGACCGGGCGAGGGCCACCCTCATTGGAGCGCAAGGCACGGGCCGGGGCTCCCCCGAACCGGAGGGCCGCCCCCAGACCGGAGGGGGTGCTCCCCCTTCGGATGGGCGATGAACAGCGGGAGGCGCGGGTTTCACGCGTTGTGGCGCGCCAGCGCTTTGCTACCCTGGACGGCGACATGGCGCGCTGCGGGGGCGGACGGCTCCGCCGCCAGCGGCAGCGTCGGCACGGGAGAAGACAAAGATGACGACGTGGGGATTCGGGCGGCCGGACCGGCCCGCGCGCGGGCGCGTGGCGGCGGCGATCGATCGCTGGACGCGTGCGTCCTGGCGCGCTGCGTCCTGGCTGCTCTGCGCACTGGGCCTGGTCGCCGGGACGGCGCGGGCCGACTGCACACGTCCGATCCGGGTGCCGGTGGCGCCCATCGGCATGAGCGTGGTGACCTCGGGCGGCGAGGTCAGCGGCGTCTTCCCGGAGCTGATGCGCAAGGTGGCCGCGGAGACCGGCTGCCAGTTCGAATTCACCGTCGTGCCGCGGGCGCGCGTCGAGGCGATGTTCGCCGCCAACGGCGCCGACGTCCTGGTGCCGGCGACCCGGACCTCCAAGCGCGACCTGCACGGCGACTTCATTCCGGTGATGAAGGCCCGGGCGCTGCTGATCTCGCTGGCGTCGGACCGCGCGCCGATCGAGAGCCTGGCCGAGCTCGCCCAGCGCCGCGAACTGCGCGTGGCGGTGGTGCGCGGTTTCGACTATGGCGAGCCCTACCTGGAGCTGCTCAGGACGCTCAAGGCGCAGCGCCGCCTGGTGGTCGAGGCCGATCCGGCGGCGGTCGTGCGTGCGCTGGAGCGCAGCCTGGCCGACGTCACGGTGATGGCGCCGTCGATCCTGGCGGGAACGCTGCTGCAGGACTCGCGCACGCGGCCGCTGCTGGAACGGCTGCGGCTGGAGCCGGTGACCGAGCTCACCTGGACCGACAGCGGGATCTACCTGTCGCGCCACCTGGTGGCGAAGGACCGCGAACTGCTCGCCGACGCGCTCGAGCGCAGCGCGCGTTCGGGCGCGGCCTGGAAGACCGTGCAGAAGCACTACCCGGCGGGCTCCTACGAGGAAGGGCTCAAGCCGCTCGCTGTCGCGAAGTAGCGCGGCCACGCCGCACGGAAAAAGGCCCGCGCGAGGTGGGCCTGGTCGTGCCGGTGGGGCCTTTCACCGCTCAGCCGATCCGGCCCAGCAGCAGGTACTCCATCAGCGCCTTCTGCACGTGCATGCGGTTCTCGGCCTCGTCCCAGACCACCGATTGCGGGCCGTCGATCACCTCGGCGGCGACCTCCTCGCCACGGTGCGCCGGCAGGCAGTGCATGAACAGCGCGTCGGGCTTGGCCACGGCCATCATGTCCGCGTCGACGCACCAGTCCGCGAAGGCGGCGCGGCGCGCCTCGTTCTCGGCCTCGTAGCCCATGCTGGTCCAGACGTCCGTGGTCACCAGGTCCGCGCCGCGGCAGGCTTCCTTGGGGTCCTGGAAGACCTTGTAGCAGCGGGTGTCCTTGATGCCGGCGACCGCGGGATCGATCTCGTAGCCGCTGGGCGTGCTCACGTGCACCGTGAAGCCCAGGATCTCCGCCGCCTGCAGCCAGGTGTTGGCCATGTTGTTGCCGTCGCCGACCCAGGCCACCACGCGCCCCTTGAGGCAGTCCATGTCGATCGCGCCGCGGCGGTCCATGCCGCGCTGCTCGATGAAGGTGAACAGGTCCGCCAGGATCTGGCAGGGGTGGTACTCGTTGGTCAGGCCGTTGATCACCGGCACCCGCGAGTGCGCCGCGAAGCGCTCCAGCTTGGTCTGCTCGTAGGTGCGGATCATCACGATGTCGACCATGCGGCTGATCACGCGGGCGCTGTCCTCGATCGGCTCGGCGCGGCCCAGCTGGCTGTCGCCGGTGGTCAGGTGCACCACCGAGCCACCCATCTGGTACATGCCCGCCTCGAAGCTGACGCGGGTCCGCGTCGAGGCCTTCTCGAAGATCATCGCCAGGGTGCGATCCTGCAGCGGCTGGTACTTCTCGTAGTTCTTGAAACGCCGCTTGATGATCGCGGCGCGATCGAACAGGTGGGCGTACTCTTCCGCGCGCAGGTCCTTGAACTGCAGGTAGTGACGCATGAGGCGGTCTCCCGGCTTCATGGCGTCGTCGCCGGCGCGGCCAGGAAGGCCTTCACCAGCGGCACCAGGCGCGCCGCGATCTCCGCGGCCTCGGCGCTGGACAGGATCAGCGGCGGCACCAGGCGGATGACCTTGTCGGCCGTCACGCTCAGCAGCAGGCCCGCGTCCATCGCCTGCGTCAGCAACACGCCGCAGGGGCGGTCCAGCTCGATGCCCAGCATCAGGCCCTGGCCGCGCACCTCGACGACGCCGGGCAGGCCCGCCAGGCCGTGCTCGATCGCCGCCTTCAGCTCGGCGCCGACGGTCGCGGCGTTGGCCAGCAGGCCGTCGGCCTCCATCACCGCCAGCGTCTCGACGCCGGCGCGCATCGCCAGCGGATTGCCGCCGAAGGTGGTGCCGTGGTTGCCCGGTCCGAAGACCTTGGCGGCCTTGTCGCCGCACACCACCGCGCCGATCGGCACGCCCGAGCCCAGGCCCTTGGCCAGCGGCATCACGTCCGGCACGATGCCGGCCCACTGGTGCGCGAACCACTTGCCGGTGCGGCCGATGCCGCACTGCACCTCGTCCAGCATCAGCAGCAGGTCGTGCTCGTCGCAGAGCTTGCGCAGGTCCTTCAGGAAGTCGACGCGCGCGGCGTTGATGCCGCCTTCGCCCTGGATGGTCTCCAGGAAGATCGCGGTCACGCCGGGATGGGCGGCGAGCGCCTGGCGCAGCGCCTCGATGTCGTTCAGCGGCACGCGGACGAAGCCCGGCACCAGCGGGCCGAAGCCGGCCTGGACCTTGGGATTGCCGGTCGCGGACAGCGTCGCGATCGAGCGGCCATGGAAGGCCTTCTCGAACACGATCACCTCGGGATTGGCGTTGCCGCGGTCATGGCCGTACTTGCGCGCGATCTTCAGCGCCGCCTCGTTGGCCTCCAGGCCCGAGTTGCAGAAGAACACGTTGGTCAGGCCCGACAGCGCGCAGAGCCTGGCGGCGAGCTGCTCCTGCAGCGGGACGTGGTAGTAGTTGCTGGTGTGGATCAGCTTGCCCACCTGGTCCCGCAGCGCCGCCACCAGCCTCGGATGGTTGTGTCCGAGCGTGTTGACGGCGATCCCGCCCAGGCCGTCCAGGTATCGTCGGCCGGCCGTGTCCCACACCCAGGCGCCTTCGCCGTGCGACAGGGCGATCGGCAGGCGGCCGTAGGTTTGCATCACATGGGGTTCGGTCGGGGCGGCGAACGAGGAGTCCGGGGCGTTCATCAAGTCTCCAGGAAGTAGGAGGGGCAGGGGAAAGCGGCCGATTCTACGGGTCGACCCTGGCGGGTGAGGAGATTCCTCCTGGACAGCGTCGGCAGGCCGGCTGACCAATGGGCGAGCAGAAGGCCATGTGTGCTGCGGCGCAACACATCCGAGGCACAATAGCGGTTTTGCCTGCCGCGGTTGACCCTCGTCAAAGGAGTGCCGCAGCCGCCGCGGGCCGGGACGCAGACCGAGTAGCCAATGACTGAGCAGCCCAAGCCGCGAGAAGTGTTCATCCAGGGGATCACCACGGATGGTCGCACCTTCCGCCCGAGCGACTGGGCCGAACGTCTGGCTGGCGCCATGTCCTGCTTTCGGCCCGGCGGCACCCGCAGCGGCCGAGACGCCTACCTCGGTTATTCCCCCTACTGCGTGCCGCGCGTCGTCAACGGTGTGAAGTGCGTGATCGTCAACGAGGCGCTGAAGTCGGTCGAGCCGATGGCCTGGGACTTCGTCATGAACTTCGCCCGCGACAACAAGCTGCAGGTCGTCGACGCCTGCCTGCTGCCCGACGGGCGCGAGTCCGGCAAGGCCTGAGCGACGGCCCCTCCCCGGGAGGGTGAAGGCCCGGCCCGATCGGGCCATCGTCAGCGCGCCCCTCCTCGCCTACGCTGCCGGGTTCCCCGCGACCCTTAGCCCGAGCGCCCGGACATGGCCGTCCTTCCCACCGACGCGGCCCCGCGGGCCGCGGCCGCCCTGCCGGAACTGCAGGAGTTGCTGCGCCTGATCGATCAGGGGGGATCGATGCTGCAGGCCCGCGAGTTGGCGAGCGTCGCCACCTCCGCCGGCGCGCTGCCGGTGATCGGCGTGACCCTGGGCAACCCCGATCCGTCGGTTCCTGCGCTCGGCTTCATCGGCGGCGTCCATGGGCTGGAGCGCATCGGCGCGCAGGTGGTGCTGGCCTACCTCGGCAGCCTGGTGCGGCGGCTGCGCTGGGATCTGAGCCTGCACCAGCAGCTCGAGTCGCTGCGGCTGGTGTTCCTCCCCGTGGTCAATCCGGGCGGCGTCCAGGCCGGCACGCGCGCGAACCCGCGAGGCGTGGACCTGATGCGCAACGCGCCCCAGGATGCCGACCGCGGCGTGCCCTTCCTGATCGGCGGGCATCGCCTGACCCGGCAGCTGCCGTACTTCCGTGGCCCGGGCGGTGGGCCGATGGAGGTGGAGAGCGAGGCCCTGTGCCGCTTCGTCCGCGAGGAGCTGCTGGGGCGACCGGTCGCGGTGTCCATCGACTTCCACAGCGGCTTCGGCCTGCGCGACCGCATCTGGTTCCCGTACGCGCGCACGCGCCGGCCGATGCGCCACCTCGCGGAGATCCATGCGCTGTGCGAGGTGCTCGATCAATGCCTGTCCCCGCATCCCTACGTGATGGAGCCGCAGAGCCGGCATTACCTGACCCATGGCGACCTGTGGGACCACCTGTACGACGAGGCGCTCTCCCTTGATCGAGGGATCTTCCTGCCGATGACGCTCGAAATGGGGTCATGGCTGTGGGTCAAGAAAAATCCGCGCCAGCTACTCTCCCGGCACGGCATGTTCAACCCGCTGATCGAACATCGACAGCAACGGGTCTTGCGCCGGCACATGGCTTGGATGGATTTCATGACTCGCGCGACGCAGAGCGCGTTCCGGTGGCTGCCGGGGCCGGACACACGAATCGATCACGGGGAGCAGGCGTTGATCCGCTGGTATCGGAGGACGGTCCGATGAGCATGCACACCTGGGTGCTGCTGCGTGGCCTGACACGCGAGAGCGGCCATTGGGGCGACTTTCCGGCGCGCCTGCAGCGTGCGTTGCTGGTGCAGCAGCCCGATGCGCGACTGGAGTTGCTGGACCTGCCCGGCAATGGCGACAAGCACCGGCAGAGCAGTCCCACCCATGTGGACGCGATGATGGAGGCCTGCCGCGCGGAGCTGCGCCGGCGCGGCGTGCCGCCGCCGTACCAGGTGCTGGCGATGTCGTTGGGCGCGATGGTCGCCAGCGAGTGGGCGGCGCGGCATCCGGGCGAGCTCGACGGCGTCGTGCTGATCAACACGAGCCTGCGGCCGTTCAGCGCCTTCTTCCGGCGGCTGCGGCCGTCGAACTACTGGTCCTTGCTGATGCTGAGCCTGACGCGGCTGAGCCTGCGCCGGCGCGAGGCCAAGGTGCTGCAGATGACGACGCGGCTGCAGCGCCAGCCCGACCAGGTGATTGATGACTGGGTCTCGATCCAGCGANCAATGCGCTGCGCCAGCTGCTGGCGGCAGCGCGCTACAGAGCCAGCCTGGCCAAGCCCGAGCCGCCGATGCTGCTGCTGTGCAGCCAGGGTGATTCGCTGGTGGACTGGCGCTGTTCGCAGGCCATCAGCCGCGCCTGGGGGGCGCCGCTGCGGCTGCACAAGCACGCCGGCCACGACCTGCCGCTGGATGATGGTGACTGGGTGGCGCGCAACGTCGTGGACTGGCTCCACGTGCGCGAGGTGGTCGGCCAGATCACCACCCCCATGCCGCTCTGATGCGGGAATGAAAAAGCCCGCCGGGTGGCGGGCTCTTCGTGCACCAGAGCTGGAACTTGGTTATCAGGCGGCCAGCGCCTTGATCTTGGCGGACAGGCGGCTCTTATGACGAGCAGCCTTGTTCTTGTGGAAGATGCCCTTGTCGGCGACCGAATCGATCACGGGCTGGGCGGTCTTGAACAGGTCGGCGGCCTTGGCCTTGTCGCCAGTGACGATCGCCTTTTGCACGTTCTTGATGACCGTGCGGAACTTCGAACGCAGCGCCGAGTTGGCGGCGTTCAGCTTGACGTCTTGACGTGCGCGCTTGCGGCCCGAGGCCAGACGCACGGTTTTCTTCTTGGCTTTGGAAGAGCTTGCCATTGTCTTATGGGTCCAGTTGGTGCAAAGACGGCGAGTATAGCAGCCAGGAATGGAAAAACCAAATCCGCGGCATTGCGCCTGAGCAGGACACCCATAATGCGCGGTCGCCCGCCGGGCACCCCCGCGCCTTTGCACTCCGCCGCGCCGCTCCCCGCATGAATCTGCTCCGCACCGCCTCCGTCGTCTCGATCTTCACGCTGTTGTCCCGCATCACCGGGCTGGTCCGCGAGCAGATGGTGGCCGGCCTGTTCGGCGCGAACGCGATGACCGACGCCTACAACGTCGCCTTCCGCATTCCCAACATGCTGCGGCGGCTGTTCGCCGAAGGCGCGTTCGCGCAGGCCTTCGTGCCGGCGCTGGCCGCGGCCCGCGCCAGGGACGGCGATGACGCTACCCGGCACCTGATCGACGCCGTCGCGACGGTGCTGCTGTGGGCGCTGCTGGCGACCTGCGTGCTGGGCGTCGTCGGCGCGCCGGTGCTGGTGTGGGCGCTCGGCGCGGGCCTGTCCGCGCCCGCCCACGAGGCGGCCGTTGTGATGACGCGCTGGATGTTCCCCTACATCGGCTTCATGTCGCTGGTGGCGCTGTCGGCAGGCATCCTGAACACATGGAAGCGCTTCGTCGTGCCCGCGGTAACGCCGGTGCTGCTGAACCTGGCCTCGCTCGCCTGCGGCTACGGGCTGGCGCCGATGCTCGAGCGCCATGGCTACGCGCCGATCTATTCGCTGGCGGTGGGCGTGATGGTGGGCGGGCTGCTGCAGCTCGCGCTGCAGGTGCCGGCGCTGACGAAGATCGGACTGATGCCGCGTTTCGCGCTGGGCCTGTCCGGCCTGCGCCGCGCCGCCGCCGACGAGGGCGTGCGCCAGGTCTTGCGCAAGATGGGGCCGGCGCTGCTGGGCGTCGGCGTGGCGCAGCTGTCGCTGCTGATCAACACGCAGATCGCGATCGCGGTGGGCGAGGGTGCCGCGTCCTGGCTGACCTACGCGGACCGGCTGATGGAATTCCCGATCGCGCTGCTCGGCGTCGCGCTGGGCGTGGTGCTGACGCCGCAGCTGGCCGCCAGCACCGCCAAGGGCGAGACCGAGAAGTACTCGGGCCTGCTCGACTGGGGCCTGCGCCTGACGCTGCTGCTGGCGCTGCCCTGCGCGGTCGCGCTGGTGGTCTTCGCCGAGCCGCTGGTGGCGGTGCTCTATCAGCGCGGCGCCTTCCGGGCCGCCGACGTCACCAGCACCGCCCACGCGGTCATGGGCTACGGGCTCGGGCTGATGGGGCTGGTGTCGATCAAGGTGCTGGCGCCCGGCTTCTACGCGCGCCAGGACATGCGCACGCCGGTGCGCATCGCCGTCGGCGTGCTGGTGCTGACGCAGCTCTTCAACGCGATCTTCGTCTTCGGCTTGCAGATCGGCGTCGCCGGCCTGTCGCTGTCCATCGGCCTGGGGGCGGTGGTCAACGCGCTGCTGCTGCTGCGCGGGCTGCGCCGGCTGGGCACCTACACGCCGGAAGCCGGCTGGGCGCTGTTCCTGCTGCGCGTGCTGATCGCCAGCGCGGCGATGGGCGCGCTGCAGTGGTGGCTGGCCGGGCACTTCGCCTGGGTCGGCGGCAAGGGCTTCCACTTCGAGCTGGCGCGCGCCGGGTGGATGGCGTTGAGCCTCGGGGCGTCGGCCTTGCTGTATTTCGGCGTGCTGCTGTTGCTGGGCGTGAAGCTGCGCCACTTCGCGCGGCGGGCCTGATCGCCGGGCGCGAGTTTCCGGACCCGGGAACCGCGCCGACGACGCCGCCAGGCCAGGGCGTAGACTCGGGCGCATGAGTTCGCCCCTGCAGTGGACGGTGCCGTCGGCGCTGGACTATTTCTCGACGCTGGTTGCCGACGACGACACGCTGAACCTGGCCGAAGCCGCCGCCGCGATCGCGCTGGACGATGTCCCCCGGCTGGACGTGCAGCAGGTGATGGCGGAGCTGGACCGGCTCGGCGAGCGGCTGCGCCAGCGCCTGCCGGCCGACGCGCCGCCGAGCCATCGGCTCCGGATGCTCAACCAGTACTTCCATGGCGAGCTCGGCTTCGCGGGCAACGTCAACGACTACTACGCGATCGGCAACAGCTACCTGCACCAGGTGCTGGCGACGCGGCGCGGCATCCCGATCACGCTGGCGATCATCTACATGGAGCTGGCGGCCCATGTCGGCCTGCGGGTCAAGGGCGTCAGCTTCCCGGGGCACTTCCTGATGAAGCTGCGGCTGCCGCAGGGCGAGGTCGTGCTGGACCCGTTCAGCGGGCGCTCGCTGGGGCGCGGCGAGCTCGACGAGTTCCTCAGCCCCTGGCGCGAGCGCGCCGGGCTGATGCCGCAGGAGCCGATGTCGCTGGATGCCTTCCTGGGGACCGCGTCGCCGCGCCAGATCCTGGCGCGCATGCTGCGCAACCTCAAGCAGATCCACATGGACCGGCAGGACCTGCCCCGGCTGCTGGCCGTGCAGCGCAAGCTGGTGGCGCTGCTGCCGGGGGACCGCGTCGAGCAGGTCGAGCTGGAGCAGTGCCTGCAGCAGATCCGCGACGGCGAAGGCGGGCCGGCGACCTTCCACTGAGGCCCGGTTTCCCTGCCCGTCCTTCGCCGTCCCCCACCTCCGGGTGGTCAGCGGGGCGGGAGGGTGGGAGGCGCCGCTTAGAATCGCGCTCCTTGAGGGCCGGGGCCTGGCATCGCCGCCGGGTCTCCCTCCATCCAACGCTGAAGTGGTTTGAAGCAGATCCCGCTGTCGCTCGGTCCCGAGCCCGACTACACCTTTGACACGCTCCTCACCGGCGCCAACACTGCGGCCCTCACGCACGTGCTGGGGCTGGGCGCGGGTTCGCCGCCGGTCTTCCTGTGGGGGCCGCCGGGCAGCGGCAAGACGCACCTGCTGCGCGCGCTCGCCCAGCACTGGCAACACGCCGGTGCCCAGGTCGGCTGGTACGACGCCGACACGCCGCTGCCCTGGGAACTGCCCACCCACCCCAGCCTGCTGCTGCTCGACGACACGCAGCGCTTCGACGACGGCCGGCAGCATGCGGCCTTCGCGCTGTTCGTCGAGGCCGCGACGCTGGGGCTGGCGGTCGTCTCGACCGGCACCGCGCCGCCGGTGGATCTCGCGCTGCGCGAGGACCTGCGCACGCGCCTGGGCTGGGGCCCGACCTTCGCGCTGGTGCCGCTGTCCGAGGCCGAGGTGCGCGCCGTGCTGCGCCGCGAGGCCGACCGCCGCGGCATCGCGCTGACCGACGACGTCATCGACTACCTGCTCACCCGCTACGCCCGCGACCTCAAGCACCTGATGACGCTGCTCGACGGGCTGGACGAATTCGCCCTGGCCAGCAAGCGGGCCGTCACCGTGCCGCTGCTGCGCCAGATGCTCGCCGACCAGGGCGCGCCCGCCTGAGGCGCGTCGTGCCGCCGGTTGCAACGATTTCAAGGTTTTTCAAGGACATCACGTGGACCTGACCCTGTTCGACCTGGACGGCACCCTGATCCCGCAGGACTCGGATCACGCCTTCGGCGCCTACATGGTGGAGATCGGCTGGGCCGACGGCGCCGCCTGGGCGGCCCGCAACGACGAGTTCTACGCGCAGTACCAGCGCGGCGAGCTCGACCTGGACGAATACGTCGAGTTCGCCACCTCTGTCTGGCGCGCCCGTCCGCTGGCCGAGGCCGAGGCTGCCCGCGCCGAATTCATGAGCCGGGTCGTCGCGCCGATGTTGCGCGACAATGCGCGCGCACTGGTGCAGCGCCACCTGGATGCCGGGGATCTCGTGGTCGTGGTGACCGCGACCAATGAATTCGTGACCGCGCCGATCGCCCAGGCCTTCGGCATCGACCACCTGATCGCCGTGCAACTGGAACGCGACGCGGCCGGCGCGTTCACCGGTCGCGTGCGCGGCACCCCGTCCTTCCAGGCGGGCAAGATCGTGCGCGTGAACGAGTGGCTGGCCGCGCAGGGCCGGCGCTGGGAGGATTTCGAGCGCGTGCATTTCTACAGCGACTCGATGAACGACCTGCCGCTGCTGGAGCGGGTCAGCCATCCGGTGGCGACCAATCCCACCGCGGCCCTCGAGACGCTGGCGCGCGAGCGCGGCTGGCCGATATTGAAGCTGTTCGAATGATTAAAAAACTGATCAACAAGCTGTTGGGCAAGCCCGAGGGGACCGCCACGCCGCTGGGCAAGCGGGTGGAAATCGCCGCCGAGGAGCACCGCATCGATCCGGCGCTGCTGGACGAGCGCGGCGTCAAGGTCGTCAAGGGGCTGACCGACGCGGGCTTCGAGGCCTACATCGTCGGCGGCGCCGTGCGCGACCTGCTGCTGGGACGCCGGCCCAAGGACTTCGACGTCGCCACCGACGCCACGCCGGAACAGGTCAAGAACCAGTTCCGCCGCGCCTTCATCATCGGCCGGCGCTTCCGCATCGTCCACGTGGTCTACGGCCGCGGCCGCGAGCACGAGGTCATCGAGGTCTCGACCTTCCGGGCGCTGCTCAAGGAGGACGATGCCGAGCAGGTGCAGGGCAACGAGAAGACGTCCAAGAGCGCGCTGGACGGCAAGTCGCACGTCGTCGACGCGTCCGGCCGGGTGCTGCGCGACAACGTCTGGGGCCCGCAGATCGAGGACGCCGCGCGCCGCGACTTCACCGTCAACGCGATGTACTACGACCCGCAGCGCGAGCTGGTGGTCGACTACCACGGCGGCCTGGCCGATGCGCGCAAGAAGGTGCTGCGCATGATCGGCGACCCCGAGACCCGCTACCGCGAGGACCCGGTGCGCATCCTGCGCGCGGTGCGCTTCGCCGCCAAGCTGGGGTTCACGATCGAGCCCAAGACGCGCGCGCCGATCGTGGCGATGGGGCCGCTGCTCGCGAACGTGCCGCTGTCGCGGATGTTCGACGAAATGATCAAGCTGCTGCAGACCGGCCACGCGCTGGCCAGCATCGAGGAACTGCGCAAGCAGGGCCTGGCGCGCGGCGTGTTCCCGATCCTGGACGCGGTGCTGGACAAGGACGGCGCGCTGCCCGACAACGTGCACGGCAAGTTCGTCCGGCTGGCGCTGGAGGACACCGACAAGCGGGTGGCCGAAGGCCGCTCGGTGGCGCCGAGCTTCATGCTCGCCTGCATGCTGTGGGGCGAGGTCCAGCAGCGCTGGCAGCGCCTGATCGACGGCGGCGAAGGCGCGGTGCCCGCGCTGCAGCAGGCCATCGACCTGGTCTTCGACGCGCGCGTGGGCGACATCTCCGGCCGCGGCAAGCTGGCCGCGGACATGCGCGAGATCTGGATGATGCAGCCGCGCTTCGAGCGCCGCACCGGCAGCGGCCCGCACCGCCTGATCGAACAGCCGCGCTACCGCGCCGGCTTCGACTTCCTGGCGCTGCGCGCCGAGGCGGGCGAGATTGATCCGGCGCTGGCCGACTGGTGGGAGGACTTCGCGCTGGGCAGCGAGGACGACCGCCGCGCGCTGCTCGACCAGGCGCGCGAGACGCAGCGCCAGACCGGTCCGCGCAGCAAGCCCAAGGCGGGCGGCGGACGGGTGCATTCGGTGCCGCGTGGTTCGGTGGCGGCCGGCAACGTGCCGGCGGTGCCGGTGGCCGGCGAATCGGCCGCGGCCTTGCCCATCGATCCCGAGGCGATGGACGGGGAGGGTGGCACGGCCCATCCGGCCAAGAAGCGCCGCCGTCGTCGCAAGCCGAAGTCGGCGGGTGCCGGCGAAGCGTCGAGCGCCCCGCCGGCGTCCTCCGCCGACGAATGATCACGGCCTACGTCGGCCTGGGCGCCAACCTCGGCGACCTGCGGCGCACGCTGGAGGCGGCGCTGGCCGACCTCGCCGACCTGAAGGACGTGAGCGTCGAGGCCGTCTCCGGCGCCTGGCGCAGCGCGCCGGTCGGCTGCGAGGGGCCCGACTATCTCAATGCGGTCGCGCGCGTGCGCACCGGCCTGGCCCCGCTGGCCCTGCTCGAGGCGCTTCAGGCCATCGAGCAGCGCCACGGGCGCGAGCGGCCCTATGTCAACGCGCCGCGCACGCTCGACCTCGACCTGCTCCTCTACGGCGACGAGACCCTCGCCCTCGAACGCCTGACCGTGCCTCATCCGCGGCTGCATCAGCGCGCCTTCGTCCTCAGGCCCTTGCTGGAACTCGATCCGGCGTTGACCGCGCCGGGACTGGGCGCCCTGCGGAGCCATCTGCCCGGCGTCGCCGCCCAGGCGATCGAACGCGAGGACGAGCCGTTGCGCCGGCCCCATGGCCCGTTCGGGCCCCAGGCCGCTACACTTGCCGGTTTTCCGTGACACGGAAATGAACCATTTGTGACGATCCGGCGTGGATCGCACCGCGCGGAGCCTCCCCATGTTTTTCGGCAAGCTGCTGCCCCGTGAGGGCAATTTTTTTGAACTGTTTAATGAGCACGGCACGCAGATCGTGGAAGGCGCCCGCGCCTTCATGCTCATGATCCAGAACTACAACGACCTGACGCTGCGCGAGAAGTACGCCGCCGAGGTCGACAAGGCCGAGCACCACGCCGACCGCATCACCGCCGAGGTGAACCGGCTGCTGCACCGGACCTTCATCACGCCGATCGACCGCGAGCAGATCCACGGCCTGATCAACGCGATGGACGACATCCTGGACCTGCTGCAGGACTCCAGCGAAACCATGCAGCTCTACGACGTGCGCTCCATCCCCGACGAGGTGCTGCGCCTGGGCGAGCTGTCGGCCAAGTGCTGCGAACGCGTCAAGCATGCCGTCACGCTGCTGCCCAAGCTCAGCGAGCCGCACACCGCCGAAGCCGCCATCAAGGCCTGCGAGGAGATCGACAAGCTCGAGTCCGATGCCGACCGCGTGATGCGCGCCGCGATGTCCAAGCTGTTCCGCGAGCAGGAGGACGTGCGTGAGCTGATCAAGCTCAAGGCCATCTACGAGCAGCTGGAGTCGATCTCCGACCGCTGCGAGGACGTGGCCAACCTGATCGAGGGCATCGTCCTCGAGAACTCCTGATCCGATAGCGGAGCGTCTGCTATGGGAACGATGCAGGTGGCCTTCTGGGTCGTGGCCATGCTGGTGGTGCTGGCCATCGCCTTCGACTTCATGAACGGCTTCCATGATGCGGCCAACTCGATCGCGACGGTCGTGTCGACCGGCGTGCTCAAGCCGCAGCAGGCCGTGCTGTTCGCGGCCTTCTTCAACGTGATCGCGGTGCTGTTCTTCGAGCTGAAGGTGGCGGCGACGATCGGCAAGGGCTCGATCGACGCGGGCATCGTCGATCACCATGTGATCTTCGGCGCCTTGATCGGCGCGATCGCATGGAACGTGATCACCTGGTTCTACGGCATCCCGTCGAGCTCGTCGCACGCGCTGATCGGCGGCCTGGTGGGCGCGGCGATCGCCAAGGCGGGCACCAAGGGCCTGATCATGAGCGGCATCGGCAAGACGGTGCTGTTCATCTTCGTGTCGCCGCTGCTGGGCTTCCTGCTCGGCTCCTTGCTGATGGTGGCGGTGGCCTGGCTGTTCCGGCGCAGCTCGCCGCTGCGCGTGGACAACTGGTTCAGACGGCTGCAGCTGGTTTCGGCCGGCCTGTACAGCCTGGGCCACGGCGGCAACGACGCGCAAAAGACGATCGGCCTGATCTGGATGCTGCTGATCGCGTCGGGCTACGCGAGTGCCGGCGAGCACTCGCCGCCGACCTGGGTGATCGTCGTCTGCTACCTGGCCATCGGCCTGGGGACCATGTTCGGGGGCTGGCGCATCGTCCGCACGATGGGGCAGAAGATCACCAAGCTCAAGCCGGTGGGCGGCTTCTGCGCGGAAACCGGCGGAGCGATCACGCTGTTCCTGGCCACCGCGTTGGGGATCCCGGTGTCGACGACGCACACCATCACCGGCGCCATCGTCGGCGTGGGCTCGACGCAGCGCGCGTCGTCGGTGCGCTGGGGCGTGGCCGGCAACATCGTCTGGGCCTGGATCTTCACGATCCCGGCGTCGGCCTTCATCGGCGGGCTGTTCTACTGGATCAGCTTCACGCTGTTCTGAGCGGGCTGGGGCGGGCTGCGCTCGCGGGCGGCTACTGGCTGATCTCGCGGGCGGCTTCGACCTGGGATTCGAAATAGCGCTGCGCCGAGAACGCGATCGTCGCCATCAGGCAGGCGCCGCCCACCATCAGGCAGGCGATGACGCCGAGGATCGGCAACCAGCCGGTCTTGCGCACCGGCTGGCCCGGATTGAAGCGCTCGGCCCAGCGTTCGTCCGGCATCAGGCCGTAGACGATGCCGGCCAGCATGCTCTGCGCCAGCATCAGCCCCAGCAGCGGAATCAGGAACCAGGCCGCGACGTCGTCCTGGCCCAGGGTGTCCATCCGGTGGACGCCATACAGCCCCAGCAGCGTCGGCAGCGGGTGCAACCAGCCCAGCCGGTCGCCGAAGCCGTGGAGATAGAAGCGGTGCGCCCCGAGGCTGCCGAGCGCGAAGCTCAGCCAAGTGGCCACGGTCTTGGACTTGGCGTCCGCACCGCCGCCGTCGGTCGGGGCGAGGGCGCTCATGCGGCGGGCGTCGGGTCCGGGGTGGCCGGCGCGGTCGCCGGGACGGCGCCGGTGGGCGAGCTGGTGTCGCCCTGGCCCAGCTGGCGCTGCATCAGCACCACGTCCAGCCACTTGCCGAACTTCCATCCGGCGGCCTTCATGATGCCGACGTCCTCGAAGCCGTGGCTGCGGTGGACACCGATGGAGCCCAGGTTCTGCGAATCGCCGATGACGGCGATCATCTGCCGCGCGCCGGCGGCTTCGCAGCGCGCGATCAACTCCGCCAGCAGCAGGCGGCCGACGCCTTGTCCCTGCGCCTGCGGCGCGAGGTAGATCGAGTCCTCGACGAAATAGCGATAGGCCAGCCGCGGGCGGAAATAGTTGGCATACGCGTAGCCGAGCACCTGTCCGTCACGCTCCGCGACCAGGTAGGGCAGGCTGCGGCTGAGCACCTCGGTCCGGCGGCGGGCCATCTCGGCGCGATCGGGGACGTCGGTCTCGAAAGTGCCGGTGCCGTGCAGCACCGCGTGTTCGTAGATCTGCTGGATCGCGGCGATGTCGCCTTCCAGGCTGGGGCGGATCAGGAGCGGGGAGGAACTGCTGGTGGTTGTCGTCATTGGGGGAGGAGGACAAAGCGTCAAGAGCGAGTTTATAATGCCGGGTTTTGGCGCTGGCCCCTGGGTGTGGCTGTCACGCTTCGAAGCTTCCTGATCCGGGGCTGAGGGGGCGAAGGACGGACCGGGGGCGTATCTACGGTGCCAGCTGCCGACCTGTCCCGGGGACTCGATGCGCGACACACGCGCTCCCCGCACGGAACGGTCGGTTCATTGTCTGCTTGCCCCTGTGTGTCTCCCTGGTGCGGTGGAACGCTCAAAACCTGAAGGATAGATCATGGTCGTGATTCGACTCTCCCGCGGTGGCTCCAAGAAGCGTCCGTTCTACAACATCGTCGTGACCGACAGCCGCAACCGCCGCGACGGCCGCTTCATCGAGCGCGTTGGCTTCTACAACCCGGTCGCCTCCGGCAATGCCGAAGGCCTGCGCGTCTCGCAAGACCGCGTGTCGTACTGGGTCGGCGTGGGCGCCCAGCTGTCGCCGGCCGTCGCCCGCCTGGTCGACGTGTCCAAGAAGGCTGCCGCTCCGGCCGCCGCCGCTGCCTGATCCTCGGATCGCAGTGATGAAGCAGGCGCCTGACGACGTGATCGAGTCCTCCCCGGCCTTTCCGGAAGACGCCATCGAAGTCGGGCGCGTGCTGGACGCCTGGGGCATCAAGGGCTGGTTGAAGATCCTCAGCCACTCCGCCGATGCCCAGGCGCTCTTCGCCTCTCGCCGCTGGTTCCTGAAGCCCAGCGAGAAGGCCCTGCCGGGCAAGCCGCATGTCGTGCCCCCCGTGCTCAAGATCCTGGCTGTCCGCGACCATGCGGACGGCATCGTCGCCCAGGTGGAGGGCGTGGCCGACCGCAACGGCGCCGAAGCGCTCAAGGGCGCCCGCATCTTCGTCTCGCGCAGCGTGTTCCCCGAGACGGACGACGGCGAGTTCTACTGGGTCGACCTGATCGGCATGTCGGTCGTCAACAAGGACGGCACGACGCTGGGCGAGGTGATCGACCTGATCGACACCGGCCCCCACTGCGTGCTGCGCATCCTGCCCGCCGGCAAGACCGCGCCGGTCAAGCCCGATGAAGAGATCCTGATCCCGTTCGTGAACGCCTATGTCGGCGACGTCGACAAGGCCGCGCGGGTCATCCCGGTCGACTGGGATCTCGACTACTGAAGCCGCGGGCCTGACTGCCCATGCGCTTCGACGTTCTCACCCTGTTCCCCGAACTCTTCGACCCCTTCCTGCGGGTCGGCGTGACGCGTCGCGCCTATGAGAGCCGGCAGGTCGACGTGCGTCTGTGGCAGATGCGCGATTACGCCGAGGACAACTACCGCCGCGTCGACGACCGCCCCTTCGGCGGTGGACCCGGCATGGTGATGCTGGCCGCGCCGCTGGAGCGCGCACTGGCTGCCGTGAAGGCCGACCGCGCCACCACCCATCCGGGTGCCCCCGCCGTGATCCATTTCAGCCCGACCGGCCGCCGGCTCGACCAGGCGCTGGCGCGCGAGTTGGCCGTGGGCGAGGGCGCCATCCTGCTGTGCGGCCGCTACGAGGGCATCGACCAGCGCGTGCTGGACCGCCACGTGACGATGGAGATCAGCCTGGGCGACTTCGTGCTGTCGGGCGGCGAACTGCCGGCGATCGCGATGCTGGATGCCATCGCCCGCTTGCAGGACGGCGTGCTCAACGATGCCGCCTCGCACCAGCAGGACAGCTTCTCCGACGGCCTGCTGGACTGCCCGCACTTCAGCCGCCCCGAGGTCCTGGAAACGCCCGAAGGCCCGTTGCCGGTGCCGCCGGTGCTGCTGTCCGGCCACCATGCCGAGATCGCGCGCTGGCGCCGCGAGCAGTCGCTGGCGCTGACCCTGGCGCGTCGCCCGGAGCTGATCGAGGCCGCGCGCCGCGACGGCCGGCTCGACAAGAAGGACGAGAAATTCCTCGCCTCGCTCGCCGGTGGGACGGCTGTCAGGCCGCACAAAGTTTGACGGTCGCCCGTCCACGTCTATAATCGCCGGTTTTGCCGATCCTCTACCGGGCTGATGGGGCAAGGGCAGTACAGGACCACGGGAAACCAGGGTCCAGGGTGCTGTTGGTTGAATCCCCACGCGGGCGGCGCCGAAGAAGTCTTTCGATGGCGGCCAGTCCTGGAATCATCCTGATTCGCGCCGGCACGATCACCAGGAGATCCTCGTGAATCTGATCCAGACCCTCGAGCAAGAAGAAATTGCTCGCCTGAACAAGACCATCCCCGCGTTCGCCCCCGGCGACACCGTGATCGTCAACGTGAACGTCGTCGAAGGCACCCGCAAGCGCGTGCAGGCCTACGAAGGCGTGGTCATCGCCCGCCGCAACCGCGGTCTGAACTCCAACTTCATCGTCCGCAAGATCTCGAGCGGCGAAGGCGTGGAGCGTACCTTCCAGCTGTACAGCCCCCTGATCGCCTCGATCGAGGTGAAGCGCCGCGGCGACGTCCGTCGCGCCAAGCTGTACTACCTGCGTGAGCGTTCGGGCAAGTCGGCGCGCATCAAGGAAAAGCTGTCCTTCAAGGCAGCCGAATAATCCTTCGGCGCACGCCCCCTCAAAGCCGCTCCAAGGCCCTGCCCGGAGCGGCTTTGTCGTTTCTGGCGTCCAATCGGGGCTTCGCGCCCCGGGCGCCCACGAACAAGTCCGGCTCACCGGACGATCCCGCCGCATGCCGACGCCTTCCCCCAGCCGTCCCGCCATCAAGGATCCCCGCATCGTTCCCGTCGCCGGCACCGATGCCCACCTGCCGGCCGTTCCGCCGGAGCGCCTGACCCCCGCCTGGCTGCGCCAGCGCTTCCTCCACCCGCCCGACATCGATCCGGAGATTCCCGGCGACGGCGGCATCTTCCCCGGCCGCACCACGACCCAGGCGGCGGTGCTGGTGCCGCTGGTCCAGCGGGCGTCCGGCCTGCAGGTGCTGCTGACGCAGCGCACCGCGCACCTGCGCGACCACGCCGGCCAGGTGAGCTTCCCCGGCGGCCGCGCCGAGCCCGAGGACGGCTCGCCCGAGCGCACCGCGCTGCGCGAGGCGCAGGAGGAGATCGGCCTGGACGAGCACCACGTCGACCTGATCGGCCAGTTGCCGGTCTATCGCACGGTGACCGCCTACGAGGTCACCCCGGTGGTCGCGCTGGTGCGGCCGGACTTCTCGCTGCGGCTGGACGCGTTCGAGGTGGCCGAGGCCTTCGAGGTGCCGCTGGCCTTCCTGATGAACCCGGCCCATCACCAGCGCCACAGCTTCGAGTACGAGGTCCCCGGCACGGAGGGCCCGCTGATGGGACGACGCCAGTTCCTCTCCATGCCGTGGACGGGGCCAGGTCTTGCGGTCTCGAACGCGGACCCCGACGTCGCCCTCACCGCGGCCAGTCCGAAGGAGTTCTTCATCTGGGGCGCGACGGCGGCGATGTTGCGCAATCTCTACCGCTTCCTGCAGGTCTGACGCCCGCTATCATCCCGGGCCATGAACTTCTTCGCGGTCTTGCTGGCGCTGGTGTGCGAGCAGCTCAAGCCTCTGCCGCACGGGAACCCGGTCCACCAGGGCATGATCGCCTGGGTGCGCTGGACCGGGCGCAACTTCGACGCGGGACGGTCGCATCACGCGGCCGTCGTGTGGACGATCACCGTCGTCGGCCCGGCGCTGCTGGTCGGCACGATCTACGCGCTGGTGCGCCCCTACAGCCTGCTGCTGTCGCTGGCGCTGGACGTGCTGGTGCTCTACCTGACGCTGGGCTTCCGCCAGTTCAGCCACTACTTCACCGACATCCGCGACGCGCTCGAGCGCGGTGACGAGCTCGAGGCCCGTCGCCTGCTGGCCGAGTGGCGCCACCTGGATGCCAGCGAGCTGCCGCGCACCGAGCTGCTGCGGCATGTGCTGGAGCACTCGCTGCTGGCGGCGCACCGGCATGTCTTCGGCGTCTTCTTCTGGTTCGTGCTGTTCTCGACGCTGGGCCTGGGGCCGGCCGGCGCAGTGCTGTACCGGATGGCCGAATTCGCCGGCCGCTACTGGGCCTTCAAGAGCCGCACGCTGGACGCGCCGACCAACGAGCGCCTGATGGCGCTGTCGCGCAAGCTGTTCGGCATGATCGACCACATCCCGGCGCGCCTGACGGCGACTGGTTTCGCCATCGTCGGCAACTTCGAGGAGGCGGTGAACGCCTGGCGTCGGGACGCGGCGCTCTGGGCGCATGACAACGAGGGCATCATCCTGGCCTCCGCGGCCGGCGCCGTCGGCGTGCAGCTGGGCGGCAGCGCCGCGCCGGGCGTGACCCCCGACCGCAGCAAGACCTTCGAGTCCGGCGGCGACATGGACGCCACCCGCGCCGAGGGCTCGACCGGCGGCGTGCCGCCGCAGCTGGGCCACCTGCAGAGTGTCGTCGGCCTGGTCTGGCGCTCGGTGGTGCTGTGGATGATGCTGCTGGCGCTGCTGACGCTGGCGAACCTGGTCGGCTGAACAACCGGTCAGGCGTCGCGCACGTCGGCGAGCACCTGCTGGCCGAAGTCGTCGCGCGCCAGGAAACGCAGCACGCGCGTCGCGGTGTCCTCGGCGCTGACGAGCTGGCCCTCGGCCTTGAACGCGGCGAAGCGGTCGCGGTCCGGGAACTTCGACGCATCGCCGCCGCGCAGCTGCGCCTGCATGTCGGTGTCGATGATGCCCGGCGCCAGTGACACGACACGCGCCGCCCGCTCGCCCTGCGCGGCCTTGTGTTCCTCGTCCAGCGCCATCGCGCGGCTGAGGTTGTCCATGCCGGCCTTGGCCGCGCAGTACAGCGCGCTGCCGGCCATCGCCCGGCGACCCAGCCCGGACGAGATGTTCAGCACCTTGCGCGCCGCCGGCCAATCGCGCGTGGCGTCGAGGAAGGCGGCGCTGAGCAGCACGGTGGCCTCCAGGCCGACGCGCAGCGCGGCGGACAGCACCTCCAGCGATTCCCCGTCGATCGGTCCCGGCGGCGTGACGACACCGGCGTTGTTGATCAGCGTGGCCGAGCGCCAGTCGCGCGGCTGCGTGCGCAGCCAGTCGGCCAGGTGCCGCGCGATCGTGAGCGGCGCGGACAGGTCGGCCTGCCACTGCTGCAGCGG
>NZ_JBQEOF010000002.1:0-6026 GCF_052044995.1 Roseateles sp. 22389 | reverse complement strand
CGCTCCAGCGCCTCGCTGCGCCCGCGGGCGATGCCGACCACCAGGTGACCGGCCGCTAGCGACTGGCGCGCCAGCGCTTCGCCCAGGCCGCGGGAACTGCCGGTGATCACGGTGAGGGCGTTCGGGGCGTTTTGGGAAACGGACATGACGAGGACTCCTGGGTCGGACGGCGCAAGGGGCGCTCAGAACGCGGGGGGCGAATGCAGCGACAGCGGCGGCGCGTCGAGCACCGCCGGCAAGCGCAGGTCCCGCGCGTGCAGCAGCAGGCGCGGCGCGCGGGCAAGGACCTCGGGCGGCGCGTACAGCGCGTCGCCGAGGATGGGGTGGCCGGCGGCCAGCAGGTGCACGCGCAGCTGGTGCGAGCGCCCGGTGACCGGCTCCAGCTCGACGCGCGTGGTGCCCGAGGCAAGGTCGCGATGCAGCACCCGCACCCGCGTGAGGCTGGGTTTGCCGCGCTCGGCATCGACTTTCTGGCGCGGCCGGTTGGGCCAGTCGACGATCAGCGGCAGGTCGATCTCGAATGCATCGCGCGCTACCAGGCCGTGCACCACGGCCTCGTAGCGCTTGTCGACGAGCCGGGCCGCGAAGGCCTCGCTGAGCGCACGCTGCATCGCCTCGCCGCGGGCGAAGACGATCAGCCCGGAGGTCGACTGGTCCAGTCGATGGACGATCAACGCATCGGGCCAGCGCGCCGCGACCCGGGCCCAGGCGCAATCCTGCTTGTCCTCGCCGCGACCCGGCACCGACAGCAGGCCCGACGGCTTGTCGACGACGACGAGATGGTCGTCGGCGTGCAGCACCTGCGGGTCGAGGTGGGCGAAGGGCGAGGGCAAGGGCGACATGAGGGGAATCGGGACGCCGGTTCCGGCGCGCGTCAGAACTGGTGGATCCAGCCGGACTGCAGCGCCGATTGGGGATTCGATCCGGCGGCGCTGACCGCGGCGAGCGCTTCCGCCGCCGGCATGCCCAGGCGCTTGAGCACGCAGGCGGCCATCGTGCCGGTGCGCCCCATGCCGGCGGCGCAATGCAGCAGCGCGCGGTCGCCCATGCGCAGGCCCTGCGCGACCTGCTCCACCCCTTGCCGGAAGGCGGCGGCATCCGCGGCGAGGCCGAAGTCGCGCATCGGCACATGCAGCCAGCGGAACGGCATCCGGCCCTGCGCGACCGCCTTGTGATACGCCGGCGACAGCTCGGCCACCTCCTCCAGCGGATTGAGGCAGACCAGCATGTCGAGCCGGTTCAGCCGCGCCTCGTCGAGGAAGGCGCTCCAGGGCTCGCGGCGGCCCGGCATCGACTGCAGCCAGAGCCGGCCGGGGACGTCATCGGGAAGGGGCAGGGGTCGGAAAGCCATGGGCGCGATTGTCGGGTCTCCCTGCGTGGAGGAGTGTTAATAAACAAACTGTTTATTAAATCGACGAGCGGCGCGATCATGACGCAACAACAGCAAGCACAAGGAGCTCGCCATGATCAAGATCCAGGGCCTCGACCACCTCGTCCTGCGGGTGCGGGACCTGTCCGCGTCGCTGCACTTCTACGTGGACCTGCTCGGCTGCACGGTCGAGCGCCGCCAGGACGCGATCGGCCTGGTGCAGCTGCGCGCCGGCGCGCAGCTGATCGACCTGGTGCCGCTGGACGGCAAGCTCGGCAGCGCGGGTGGCGCGGGGCCGGGCGCGGAGGGGCGCAACGTCGACCACTTCTGCCTGCGCGTCGAGTCGCTCGACGAGCCCGCGCTGCGCCGCTGGCTGACCGAACGCGGCGTGCGCGTCGATGCCTACGGCTCGCGCTACGGTGCCGAGGGCGACGGCCCGTCGCTGTACCTGTTCGATCCGGACGACAACGAGCTCGAGCTCAAGGGGCCGCCCTGGCCGGCGAGCCTGCACGAGGCGCTGGACCAGTCGGTCCGTTTCGGCCCGATGTACGGCACCGAGGCGATGCCGCTGTTCAACCATTTGCCGATGGCGCTGGGCGCGCTGGCGCGGCTCGGCGCGCCGCGCGCGGCGCTGCAGCGGCAGATCGACCACTGGGCGCCGCTGTCGCGCCCTGCCGTGGCGGACGACATGCCCGCCCCGACGGTGGAGGAGGCCTTGCTGCGCGTGCTGGACGCACCCGAGGCGCAGGCCTTTCATGTGGCGATCCGGCTGGCCTACGCGCTGCAGTCGGGGCATGCGAAGGAACTGGACGCGGCGCTGCGGACGACGGTCGGACTGACCTCGCCGCTCGGCGCGCCGGTGCCCACGGGCCAGGGCAGCGCGCGCCTGCGCGACGTGATCGACGCGGTGCGCGCCGATCCGGCGATGGCCATGCCGGCGATGCCGGGCAGCCTGATCACGACCCGCATGCAGCACGCGGCGGCGCTGCCCGGCTTCGCGGCCTACGTCGAGCGTCCGCGCCTGACGCTGGACGATCTGGCCGAGGCCTCGCTGGCGGTCTACCTGGCGCGGCACCAGTTCGCCGCGTTGCACCTGGTGACCGGCACCCATGCGTTGCGGGTGCTGCTGGCGGCGGCGGCCTCGCGCGGTCTGGTGGTCGACGAAGGCCAGGTCCTGCGCAGCGTCTGGCGGGCCTGGCTGGGCACCTATCTGTCGGACCTGCGGCCGGCGCCGGCCTGGGCGCTGGTGCATGCGGGCAGCGCGTCCGAGGACGACTGGACGCGCGAGCTGCCCGCGCTGCAGGGATCCATGAACGATCACCGCATCAAGGTCGCCGACGCCGCCCGCGAGGAGTGGCGCCATCGCGGCTGGCCCGGCTATGCCTTGTGCCTGCGCCGGGAAGGGGCCGCACAATGAGCGCCGTGCTGTCTTCGTCCGCGCCCCCTTCCGCCTCGCCGGCGCCGCTGCGCCATCCGCACCTGCTGCTCTGGGCCGTCTGCGCGCTCGCGCTGATGAGCACCGCCGGCGTCGCGCTGCCGTATCCGATCCTGGCGCCGATCTTCGTCGGCGGACCGGTGGACGACTTCACCCACTTCCTCGGCCTGCGGCCCGAGCTGCTGATGGGCCTGGCGCTGGCCGTGAATCCCGCCGGCATCCTCGTCGGCAGCCTGTTCGTGGGGCCGATGTCCGACCGCTACGGGCGCCGCCGCGTGCTCGGCATCACCATCACCGCGACGCTGGTCGGCTACGGACTGAGCGCCTTCGCGCTGGCCTCGCGGGACTATCCGCTGTTCGTGCTGTCGCGCTTCGCGACCGGGCTGACCGAGGGCAACGTCGCGGTGGTGCGGGCGCTGCTGGCGGACTGGCATCCGCAGCTGGAGCGCACCCGCAGCTTCGCCTGGCTCAACGCGAGCCTCTACATCGGCTGGCTGGTCGGCCCGCTGCTGGGCGGGCTGACGCTGCCCTGGGGCGAGGCGGTGCCCTTCATCGTCGCCGCGGTCGTGCTGGTGCCCTGCCTGGTGCTGCTGGGCGTCGGGCTGCCGGATGACCGGCCCGCGGCACGGCCGCAGGGCGGCCTGCTGGCGGCGATGCGGCGCCAGCAGTCGCTGGGGCTGGTGGTGCAGGACCCGGTGCTGCGGCATCTGGCGCTGCTGCAGCTGGCCTACACGCTGGGGGTCAATGCGCTGTACGAGTTCGCGCCGCTGTGGATGCTGCAGCAGGCCGGGCTGGGCAGCCGCGGGATCGCGCTGGTCACGGCGGTGCAATGCGCCGCGATGACCGCGGCCAGCCTCTTCGCGGCCCGCATCGGCTCGGGGCCGACGCCGCTGCATCGCGCGGCGCGCTTCGCGGTGGTGGCGGCGATCGGGCTGCTGGCGCTGAGCCTGGCGCCGTCGTGGCTGGGGCTGGCGCTGATCCCGCTGCTGGGCGTGCCGCTGTCGTTCTACAACGCGCTGATGCCGGCGTGGATGTCGGAGCGCTTCGCCGCGCATGGCCAGGGCCGCGTGATGGGGCTGCTGACGACGGTGTTCTGCCTGTCCAACACGCTGATCGCGCTGATCGGCGGCGCGCTCGGGATGCTCTCGGCGCGCTGGATCATGCTGCTGGGCGGTGCGACCTGCCTGCTGGCGGCGATCGGTTTCATCCGCTTCGCGAGGCGCCATTCATGAGCCAGGGCAACGAGGACCGGCTGCTGTTCGAGCTCAAGAGCCGCGGCCCGCAGCCGGCGGCCGCGCTGGCGGCGGCGCTGGCGATCACGCCGATGGGCGCGCACAAGCTGCTCGCGCGGCTCCAGGAGCAGGGGCTGGTCGATGCGCGGGACGAGCGCCGCGACATGCGGTCGTTCGGCGAGGGCGTGGAGGAGGGCGAGGGCATGGCCGGGACCCTTCGCGGCGTTGAGGGCAGCGGCACCGACGAGCCGGGCGCCGCGCCGCGGCCGGGGCGGCCGCGCAAGCTCTGGGCCTTGACGGAGACCGGGCACGGTCGCTTTCCTGATCGACATGCCGACCTGACGCTGCAACTGATCCAGCAGGCGCGCGCGGTGTTTGGCGAGGCGGGGCTGGACCGGCTGATCTCCGCCCGCGAGCGTGACAGCGAACAACGCTATCGCGCCGCGCTCGCGCGCTGCCGCACGACCGGCGACAAGGTCCGGGAGCTCGCCCGGCTGCGTGCGGAGGAGGGCTACATGGCGCGCGCCGAGCGCGCGGGCCGCGACTGGCTGCTGGTGGAGGACCACTGCCCCATCTGCGCCGCGGCGCGGAGCTGCCAGGGGTTCTGCCGCTCGGAACTGGCGCTGTTCCAGCGCTGCCTGGGACCGGCGCTCGCGGTCGAGCGCACCGAGCATCTGCTGGCCGGCGCGCGGCGCTGCGCGTATCGGATCAAGGCGGTCAAGGAAGAGGTCGCGGCGGATTGATCTGAAGACTGCCACGGCTGTCGGCCCTCACCCCCGCCCTTGTATCTTTCGTTTTGAGAGTACACACAGGTTTGTTTTGGCAGTTGTCCACAGCCCGTCTGCCCTCTGGGATACCTAGCCCGTGGGAGAGCATTTGGCGTGGACGACTGGCCGTCTGTTGAGCAAGCCCGAACAGTTGCTGGACGGCCGACATGCACTGGCGTGCTCGGACCTCGAATTTGCAAGGATGGGAAATGGCAGGCGCACCTGAACTGATTTTTGTTGGTATCGATGTTTCCAAAGCCACGCTTGAGGTGGCCTTGAATGACAGGGACAAGACGCAGACCTTCAGCAACGATGAGCCCGGTTTGAAGTCGCTGTTGGCGATGCTCACTGAGATGCGCGAGCGCGTGGGAGTCGTTCTGCTGGAAGCCACCGGTGGGCTGGAGCAGCCGGCGGCGGCGATGCTGTGCGCGCATGGTTTGGCCGTCATGGTGATCAATCCGCGCCAGGCGCATGACTTCGCCAAAGCGATGGGCTACCTGGCCAAGACGGACCGCACGGACGCGAAGATGCTGTCGCAGTTTGCGCGCACGCTGCATGCCAGCGACCGGCGCGAGCGACTGCTCTACAAACTGCCCACGGACGCGCAGGAGACACTGCTAGCCATGGTGACGCGGCGCAGTCAGCTCGTGGCCATGCGGGTGGCTGAGCACAACCGATTGGCGAGCATGCACGCGTCGCAGCGCAAGAGCATTCGCACCATTCTGAAGATGCTGGACCACCAAATCGGAAAGATCGATGACGATGCGGGCGGCTTCCTGAAGGAGCACTTCAAGGACAAGCTGGAGTTGCTCAAAGGGCTCAAGGGAGTGGGGCCAGGCACACAAGCGATGCTGATGGCTGCGCTGCCCGAACTCGGCCAACTCAAGCGACGCGAGATCGCCAAACTCGTGGGTGTGGCGCCGTTGAACAACGACAGCGGCACATTCAAGGGTCGGCGCTCCACCTGGGGTGGACGGGCCAATGTCCGTTCGGCGCTGTACATGGCTTCGCTCAGCGCTGTGCGTTATGACCCTGTCCTCAGGAGCTTCTACGAACGACTGGTGCAAGCGGGCAAGCCTAAGAAGGTGGCGCTGACCGCCTGCATGCACAAGCTGCTCACCATCATCAACGCCGTCATCAAGTCCGGCACCGCTTGGCAGCCCTCTTATCCACAGCCCGCGCTAGCCTGATTAGCGCTTGACTTGGAACACAGTTGCTCTCCC
>NZ_JBQEOF010000001.1:548816-695300 GCF_052044995.1 Roseateles sp. 22389 | reverse complement strand
CCCTTGTATCTTTCGTTTTGAGAGTACACACAGGTTTGTTTTGGCAGTTGTCCACAGCCCGTCTGCCCTCTGGGATACCTAGCCCGTGGGAGAGCATTTGGCGTGGACGACTGGCCGTCTGTTGAGCAAGCCCGAACAGTTGCTGGACGGCCGACATGCACTGGCGTGCTCGGACCTCGAATTTGCAAGGATGGGAAATGGCAGGCGCACCTGAACTGATTTTTGTTGGTATCGATGTTTCCAAAGCCACGCTTGAGGTGGCCTTGAATGACAGGGACAAGACGCAGACCTTCAGCAACGATGAGCCCGGTTTGAAGTCGCTGTTGGCGATGCTCACTGAGATGCGCGAGCGCGTGGGAGTCGTTCTGCTGGAAGCCACCGGTGGGCTGGAGCAGCCGGCGGCGGCGATGCTGTGCGCGCATGGTTTGGCCGTCATGGTGATCAATCCGCGCCAGGCGCATGACTTCGCCAAAGCGATGGGCTACCTGGCCAAGACGGACCGCACGGACGCGAAGATGCTGTCGCAGTTTGCGCGCACGCTGCATGCCAGCGACCGGCGCGAGCGACTGCTCTACAAACTGCCCACGGACGCGCAGGAGACACTGCTAGCCATGGTGACGCGGCGCAGTCAGCTCGTGGCCATGCGGGTGGCTGAGCACAACCGATTGGCGAGCATGCACGCGTCGCAGCGCAAGAGCATTCGCACCATTCTGAAGATGCTGGACCACCAAATCGGAAAGATCGATGACGATGCGGGCGGCTTCCTGAAGGAGCACTTCAAGGACAAGCTGGAGTTGCTCAAAGGGCTCAAGGGAGTGGGGCCAGGCACACAAGCGATGCTGATGGCTGCGCTGCCCGAACTCGGCCAACTCAAGCGACGCGAGATCGCCAAACTCGTGGGTGTGGCGCCGTTGAACAACGACAGCGGCACATTCAAGGGTCGGCGCTCCACCTGGGGTGGACGGGCCAATGTCCGTTCGGCGCTGTACATGGCTTCGCTCAGCGCTGTGCGTTATGACCCTGTCCTCAGGAGCTTCTACGAACGACTGGTGCAAGCGGGCAAGCCTAAGAAGGTGGCGCTGACCGCCTGCATGCACAAGCTGCTCACCATCATCAACGCCGTCATCAAGTCCGGCACCGCTTGGCAGCCCTCTTATCCACAGCCCGCGCTAGCCTGATTAGCGCTTGACTTGGAACACAGTTGCTCTCCCGCTTGCGGGAGAGGGAGGGGTGAGGGCCAGCGGCGGTGGCAGTGCGGGAGCGCTGGACACGGTTGCCCTCCCGCAAGCGGGCGAGGGAGTGGGAAGGATCAGACGTCTTCCGTGATCAGGCCGCTGAACAGCTTGCTGCCCCACGGCCGCGGCCGGTAGGCGGCGACCTTCTGCGCGATCGCGCGGATGTGGTCGGGCGTCGTGCCGCAGCAGCCGCCGGCGATGTTCAGGAAGCCTGCCGCGGCGAACTCGCCCACCAGCCGGCCGGTGACGTCCGGCGTCTCGTCGAAGCCGGTGTCGCTCATCGGGTTGGGCAGGCCGGCATTCGGGTAGCAGGAGATCGGCGTGTCGCCGGCCGCCTTGGACAGCTCCTCGATGTAGGGCCGCATCAGCGCCGCGCCGAGCGCGCAGTTCAGGCCGATCGCCAGCGGCCGCGCGTGGCGCACCGAGTGCCAGAACGCCGTCACCGTCTGCCCCGACAGGATGCGGCCCGACGCGTCGGTCACCGTGCCGGAGATGATCACCGGCAGGCGCTCGCCGGTGTCCTCCATCAGCTCGTCCACCGCGAAGATCGCGGCCTTGGCATTGAGCGTGTCGAAGATGGTCTCGATCAGGAACAGGTCGACGCCGCCCTCGAGCAAGCCCTTGGCCTGCTCGTAGTAGGCGGCGCGCAGCGTGTCGAAGTCGACGTTGCGGGCGCCCGGGTCGTTCACGTCGGGACTGATGGACGCCGTGCGCGGCGTCGGGCCGAGCGCGCCCGCCGCGAAGCGCGGCTTGTCCGGCGTGCTGAACGCGTCGCAGGCCTCGCGCGCCAGGCGCGCCGCGGCGACGTTCATCTCGTAGGCGAAGGCCTCCAGCCCGTAGTCCTCCTGCGCGACGGTGGTCGTGCCGAAGGTGTTGGTCTCGATGATGTCGGCGCCGGCGTCCAGGTACTGGCGGTGGATCTCGCTGATGACCTCGGGCTTGGTCAGCACCAGCAGGTCGTTGTTGCCCTTGAGGTCCTTGGGATGGTCCGCGAAGCGCGCGCCGCGGAAGTCCGCCTCGGTCAGCTTGTAGCGCTGGATCATCGTGCCCATCGCGCCATCCAGGACGGCGATGCGCTGCGCCAGGAGGGCGGGCAAGGCGGCGCCGCGGGTGTAGGCGGCGGTGGGACGGGCGGCGGTCGGGGCGTTCATGGGGCGCGATTGTAAAAAACCGCGCCCGGCCCCAGCCTTCTCATCCGCCAAAGACCTTCTTCAGGATGGCGCTGCCGGTGCCCACCGGGTCCTGGCGGATCTTCTTCTCCTCCTGGCCGATCATGAAATACAGCCCGTCCAGCGCCTTGTCGGTGACGTAGGACTGCAGGTTGGCGTCCTCCTTGCGGATCAGGCCGAAGCCCAGGGCCTTGCCGGCGACGGCGTTGTACTTCTCGCTCAGCGACTGGCGCTCGGTCGCCTTCGTCACGATCGGCAGGAAGCGGTCGGTCAGCGGCGAGCGCGTCTTGTCCTCGAAGAAGCGCGTCACCGCGTTGTCGCCGCCGCGCACGATCCGCACCGCGTCCTCGACGCTGATATTGCGCACGGTGCTGACCAGCAGCTGGCGCGCCTCGGGCATCGCCTGCTCGGCGGCGCGGTTCATCGAGGTCACCAGCTCATCGATGCGCCGGCCCTGGCCGGTGGTGCGCAGCAGCCGGGCCGCGTCCTTGAGCGCGCCCGGCAGCTCGATGCGCACCTGCGGATTGCCCAGGAAGCCGTCCGTGCGGCCCAGGTTCGCGATCGCCGCCTGCGCGCCGCGCTCCAGGGCCGCGCGCACGCCGGAGGCGGCGTCGCCCTCGCTCAGGTTCAAGGCCATCGCCCAGGGCGAGGCGCAGCCCGCGCCCAGCAGCGCGATCAGGTCACGGCGAAGCAGGTTCATCGATGTCTCCTTCGGGGGTATCGGCCGCCGTGGTGGCGGCGGGCTCGGCGGGGTCGTCGCCCTCGGCCGGCGGCGTCGCGTCGGCATCGGCATCCGCGGCATCGATATCGGCGTCGGCATCGGCATCGGCCGCCAGGGACGAAGCCTGCTCCGATTCCGCGAGGTCCATGTCGATGGCGCCGAACGGGCCGGGTCCGTCACCGAGCTTGAACTCGATGCGCAGGCTGTCGCCGGCCTCGAGCACGACCGGCTTGCCCAGCACCGGCATGCCGGCGCCGACCAGCGTGCCGGCGCGCAGCGGCCGGTTGCGGGTGGCCTCGGCGAGCAGGTCGCCGAAGGACCACTGCATGCCGGCCTTCGCGTCGACGACGGCCTGCTTGCGCCCGTTGCGCATGATCTGCAGCTGCAGCGCCGCGCGACCGAGGTACCAGGCGCCGGGCAGTTCATCGGGCGTGAGGGCGACCGGCGCGAACTGCAGCGCCGGGCGGCTGTGCAGCGCCGGCCAGCCGTTGGCCAGTTCCTCCTGCTGGGCCGGCCGCAGCACCCAGTCGCTGACCAGCATCAGCAGCCGGACCGATTCCAGCGCCTGCGACGGCACCGCGCCCTGCGCCAGATCGCCGGTGAGGACCGCGAGTTGCGCCTCGGGCTCCAGGCCCGGCGCGCGCAGGTCCAGCGGATCGGCGGGCCCGAGCAGCGCCTCGGCGCCGCCGGCGCGCAGCAGCGGTGCGCTCAAGCGCTCCGGCCAGGCCAGGCCGCGCTCGCGCAGTGCCTGGCCCTGTCCGGGATAGGCCTCGCCGGCGATCCAGCCGGCCAGGCGCGGCAGCGGCGCCATGCACTGCCGGGGATCGAAGGCGAACGCATGCCGCGCGCGCCCCTGGTTCAGCGACAGCGACAGCGTCTCCAGCTGCGGCGCCATGAAGTTCCAGTCGTCGAGCACCTGCTGCAGGCGCGTGGCGATGCCGTTGGCATAGCATGCCTGGCTCAGGTCGCGCGACACGACCACCAGTTGGCCGTCGCGAGATCCATCGCGGTAGGTTGCGAGTTTCATTGTTGTGGTCGGACAGTCATTCGTCGGGCGAGCGTTGGCGGCATTTTCACCTCAGGATCGGAAGGCGCTCGGCGTCGCGCTCGCGGCTGCCGTGTTGCTGCATGCGGCCGTGATGAATGCGCTGTCGCGACGGCCCGCGCCCCGCGCGGTCGACGCGAGCGCGATGGCGACCCGCCTCATCGACGCGCCCCCGCGGCCCGAGTCCTTGGCGGCGCCCATCGCGCCGTCCGTCACACCGCCGGTTGCGTCGACCGTTACGTCGCCTGCTGCGCCACTCATCGCGCCGCCCGTGACCACGCCGGAGCTCGCGCCCGGCGCGGTGCCCGCCATCGCGGCCACGGCCCCGCGGCTCGCCGACGCCCGTCCCGCCCCCGCGCTGCTCGCCCTGCCGCTGCGCGGTGAAGGATCGCTCGCCTATGCCTTCGTCATCGACGGCCAGCCCGGTGAGGCTTCGCTGAATTTCCGGATCGAGGACGGACGCTACGACATGACCCTGGAGCGCCGCGCCGGCGACCGCGAACTGCCGCTCTGGCGCAGCGAAGGGCGCGTCGGTCCGCAAGGTTTGCAGCCGGAACGTCATCGCGTGCGCCGTCAAGGCCGCGAGCGCGAGCTGCTTGTCTTCGACCAGGATGCCGTCCCGCCGCGTCTGCTTGTCGGCGCACGCGCCTACATGCTGTCGGCGGGCACGCAGGACCGCCTGTCGTGGTGGCTGCAGCTGGCGGCGCTGATGGCGGCCGAGCCCGCGCCGCATGTCGGCCTGCGTCTGCGCGTGCCGGTGGCCGGCGCGACCGGCGTGCACGACTGGGACTTCGAGGTGGTCGCGCGCGACGGCGACCGCTGGTTGCTGCAGCGCGCGCTGCGACGCGGCCCCGGCCGGCCCGCGCTGCAATGGTCGGCCTGGCTGGACGGACAGCGCGGTTTCCTGCCCGTGGACCTGCGTTTCAGCCTCGACGACGACGAGCAGTGGGCGCTCCGATTGCTGGATTGACCCTGCCGGTGTCGCGCGTGCCGGCACGACGGCCATGGCACGCGAACACGTTACGTTCCGTGAATCCGTGAAACCCTGTGCGGTTGGCACCACAAATGCTTGGGACCGGATGAATCCGTGCCGGCAAGTTCTGCCACCATGGGGTCATGGCCTGGTTGGGAGCGATGGGGCTTGAATCCATCGCGTCAGGCCATAACTCCTGTCACAAAGGAGTCCTTCATGCACATGCTCTACGACTCGCCGAGCTACATCGTCGTGCAGTTCGATGTCCCGGTCGACCCGTCCCCCGGTGACGCGGCGCATGCCGCGCAGGCGGACCACACCCACCTGCCCTCGCTGCAGCGCGATGGTTTCGAGATCGTCGACAAGTTCACCCGCAAGGAAATCTTCATCGAGGGCGCCCTGGCCCAGACCTTCCAGGAAGGCGTGGAGGCGCTGATCGAGCAAGGCCCGGACGTCGACGACCTCGACGCCTTCATCGCCACCTACGCCAACCTGGGCCAGCAGCCCGTCGTCATGCATTGACCCCCGGCCGGCCCCGGCGCCCTCCACCTGCGGGGGAGCGGGGCTTGTCGCGCGGCACCCGCTGCGCCAAGATCGTGCGGCCATGCACCGCCCCAGGCGGTGAGGCCCTCCCCCTCCGCACGAATCATGGGCAAGCGCGCGCAGCCTCCGCTGGTGTCCCCGGGCCTGTCCGAGAGCCCGGTCCTGGATCGCATGTGCTCGCACTTCGTGCTGACGCTCACGGTCCGCCACGCCAACCGCTTCAACCCTCGCCGCGACCTCAGCGGCCTGCTCGCGCTGACCGCGCGGCACCTGGTCTGGCCCTCGCCGGTGCTGGCCCGCGTGCGGGGCTACCTCGCGCGCCGCTGCCAGGGGCATTCGCTCTGGGCCGGCCATGAGCGGCTGGGCGACGCCGCCTTCCTCGCGCGCCACGGCGTCTGGCGCGGCCCGTTCGCCGAGGCGACGCTGTTCTTCTACCTCGACGAATACATCAAGGACGCGCCCAAGGACCTGCTCGCGCTGCTGTCCTGCACCTGCGACGCGCTCGACGCGCAGCTGCGCAGCCAGTCCACGCTGGTGGAGCAGAACATCGACGTGCTGGGTCGCCTGCTGCAGCTCAACGCGGCCGAGCGCGCCCTGCTGCTCTACGGCACCCTCGCCCGCTACCAGCGCGAGCTGCGCGGCGCGCTGGTCGAGTTCAAGGTCAACACCGCGCAGGAGGCCTTCGCCGCGATCGCGGAGGTGGCGGGCGTCGATCCGCACGAGGTCGCGGAGGCCTTGCGCGCCGGCTCGCGGCTGGAGCGGGTCGGCATGATCGAGAACCTGATCGCCGAGCACAACATCACCGACCTCTCCGACCTGATGAAGGTCAGCGAGCAGCTGCCGCCGGTGCTGATGCGCGCCTACGACGGCCCGCAGGACCTGATGGCGGTGTTCACGCGCCCGGTCGCGCCCAGTCCGCTGCAGCGCGCCGACTTCGACTTCATCGCCGAGGACGTGGGCATCCTCGCCACCCTGCTGCGCCATGCGGTGACGCAGGGCCAGCCCGGCGTGAACGTGCTGATCTACGGCCCGCCGGGCACGGGCAAGACGGAGCTGGCCAAGGTCGCCGCGCGCGAGGCCGGGCTGACGCTCTACGAGGTCGAGTACGCCGACCGCGACGGCAATGCGCTGACCGGCCGCGACCGCTACCGCTCGCTGCAGATCAGCCAGGTCTTCCTGAAGGCCAGCCGCGAGGTGGCCCTGCTGTTCGACGAGGTCGAGGACGTGTTCCCGCACCTGAGCGGCGACGCGGCCCACCTGATGGCGCGGCTGGACGCGGCGCTGGAGGTGCCGGCGCCGATGGCCGTCAACGGCAAGGCCTGGGTCAACCAGATCCTGGAGAGCAACCCGGTCCCGGTGCTCTGGATCACCAACCGCATCGAGCACATCGACCCCGCCTTCCGGCGCCGCTTCCAGTACCACCTGGAGCTGACCTCGCCGCCGCCGGGCGCGCGACTGGGCCTGGTGCGCAAGGCACTGGAGGAACTGCCGGTGCCCGACGGTTTCGCCGAGCGCCTCGCCGAGCGCCGCGGGCTGACGCCGGCGCAGGTGCGCACCGCGGTGCGCTTCGCCCGCCTGGCCGGGGGCGAGGCGGCCGCGGACGCCGTCGCCAACGAGCGGCTGGTCAGCCGGCAGCTGCTGCATGCCGACAAGGCGCTCGGCCTGGTCGACGTCTCGCCGCAGGCGCGGCCGGCGACGACGCGTTATTCGCTCGACCTGATCCACTGCGAATGCCGCTTCGCGCTGCCGCGCCTGATCGAGGCGCTGCGCCGTCGCGGCCTGGGCACGCTGTGCTTCCACGGACCACCGGGCAGCGGCAAGACCGCGCTGGCCGAGCACATCGCCGCGGAACTGCAGCGGCCGCTGATGGTGCGGCTGGCCAGCGACCTGATGTCCAAATACGTCGGCGAGACCGAGCAGAACATGGCCCGCATGTTCGAGGCCGCCGCCGCCGAGGGCGCGGTGCTGCTGCTCGACGAGGCCGACAGCTTCCTGCGCAGCCGCCGCATGGCCGAGCGGCATTACGAGGTCAGCGAGGTCAACGAGATGCTGGCGGGCATGGAGCGCCACGCCGGCCTCTTCATCTGCACCACCAATGCCTTCGACGACCTCGACGAGGCGGCGCTGCGCCGCTTCAGCTTCAAGATCCGCTTCAAGCCGCTGCGGCCGGACCAGCGGCTGACGATGTTCGAGCGCGAACTGGGCCTGCCGCCCGACGAGTCGCAGGCAGACCGGCTGCGGGCGCTGGACGCGCTGACGCTGGGCGACTTCGCCGCGGTGCGGCAGCAGGCCGAGATCCTGGGCGAGGCGCTGTCGCCGGATGAATTCCTGACGCTGCTCGAGTCCGAGCACCGCGTGAAGCCGGACGTCCGCCAGCGCCGCCCGATGGGTTTCCGCCGGGGCGAGGCCTGACCCCGTCCCATCCCCTCCCAGGGGCGAAAGCGTTCATTCCCGCAGCGCTCCCCCTTCTTGCCCCCTCTCCCCAGCGGGGAGAGGGAGGGGTGAGGGGGCTCGTGCCACAGCGCTGCTGCCCTTCGAAGCACCCCCTCACCCCTGCCCTCTCCCCCCTCGCGGGGGGAGAGGGAGTTCTTGCCGGCAACGGTGAAAGTGGGCCGTCTCCTTCTTGCCCCTCGCCCACGCCATGTTCTATGGCATCGTGCCGGGCATGCTGCTCTCGTTCCTCTTCCGCTGCCTCGCGCGACCGGTGTTCCGCTGCCTCGCGCGACTGGGACTGGGCCAGGTAGCGCGCCGGGCGCTGCTCCCGCCGCTGACGCTCGTGCTGCTGCTCGGCACCGCCGCGCAAGCCGCACAAGCCGCTCCTGCCGCGCAAGCCGCGCCAGCTGCTTCCGCCCCGCCGCCCAAGGCCAACTGCCCCGCCGAACCCGCGCCGCTGCCCGCCGCGCGTCTGGCCGCGCTGGCCAAGGATCGCGGCGTGATGTGGACGCTGAGCCGCGACGGCCGCACCTCCTACCTCTATGCCAGCCTGCATGTCGGCCGTCCCGCCTGGGCCGCGCCCGGACCGCGCCTGCTCGCCGCCCTGGCGCAGGTCGACGCGGTGGCGCTCGAACTCGATCCGCTGGACCGCGATGCCTGGCAGATGCCGCCGATGCCCGAGCTGCCGCTGGACGCCTCGCTGCGCCGCCGGCTGGACGCCCAGGCCGCCGCGGTCTGCCTGCCGCCGGGCGCGCTCGCGGCGATGCATCCGCTGCTGCAGACCAGCACCTACATGCTGCTGCGCGCCCGCGCGCTGGGGCTGGACGTGCGGTACGGCCAGGAGATGCTGCTGAGCCAGTGGGCCCGCGAGCGCGGCCTGCCGGTGCTGGCGCTGGAGACGCTGCAGGGCCAGCTCGAGGCGCTGCTGCCCGCCGACGTCGACGCCGCCCGGCACGAGCTGCGCGCCAACCTGCGCCAGCTGGAGCGGCCGGCCGCGCTGCTGCGCACGCTGGACACGATGGTCGCCGTCTACGACCGCGGCGACCTGGCGCGGCTGAACCGCTACGCCGAGTGGTGCGATTGCGTCACCGACGCCGCGGACCGCACGGCGCTGAGACGCATCAACGACGGTCGCAACCCGGCGCTCGCCGAGCGGATCGCCGAGCTGCACCAGCGCGGCCAGTCGCTGCTGGTGGCCGTCGGCGCGATGCACATGACCGGCCCGCGGGCGCTGCCGGCGCTGCTGCGGGAGCACGGCTTCGAGGTAACCCTGATGCCGCCCTCCGGATCGCGATGACCGAGTTGCGGCACACTGGGCCGCCTTCGCGCCCGGCCCCGCCGCGGCGCCTTCCGCCTGACCCTTCCCTTCGGAGTCCCGCATCTTGGACCCCCTGCCGTCCTTCCTCCAATCGCTGTTCCTGGTGCCGCTGACGCTGCTGCCCATCATCAATCCGGTGGGCGTGGCCCCGATCGTCATCGGCGCGGCCGGCGGCGACGACAAGGTCCTCAAGCGGCTGTCGCGTCAGGTCGCGATCAACGGCTGGGTGGTGATCATGGTGTCGCTGCTGGTGGGCACCTACGTGCTGGACCTGTTCGGCATCTCGCTGCCGGTGGTGCGCGTCGGCGGCGGCCTGCTGGTGGCCTACAGCGCCTGGGTGATGCTGACCCGCAACGAGACCGACGACGTCCAGACCGCCGTGGTGCATTCGTCGCCCGGCGACATCAGCGAGGCCGAGATCGTGCGGCGCAGCTTCTTCCCGATCACCTTCCCGCTGACCACCGGCCCGGGCAGCATCGCCGCGGCGATCGCGCTGGGCGCGCAGATCCCGCGCTCGCCCATCCCCTACGTGATGCAGGCCGGCATCGCCGCGATCGGCGCGGCCATCACGGCGGCCGTCGTCTACCTGGTCTACCGCAACGGCGGCCGGCTGCTGATGCGCATGGGCGAGGTCGGCACCCTGGTCATGATGCGGCTGATGGCCTTCGTGCTGCTGTGCATCGGCATCCAGATCCTGTGGTCCGGCTGGGCCGACCTGAACCACATCCCGACCTGAGGCGACCCTCGCCCCTCCTGCGCGGAGGCCTCCCGCCGCGGCGTAGGATCGACGCTCACGGCCGCGCCCAGGCAGGCGTCGCCGCAAGCCCACCGAGGAGACAGCATGGCGGACACCGACTTCAGCAAATTCGTTCCTGGCTTCGACTTCCTGCAGGGGCTGATGAAGAACGCCGGCGCCGCGATCCCCGGCTTCAACCAGTGGGTGGCCCCCACGCTGGACCCGCAGGAGCTGGACAAGCGCATCGACGAGCTGCGCACCGTGCAGTTCTGGCTCGAGAACAACGCCCGCATGCTGACCGCGACCATCCAGGCGCTCGAGGTGCAGCGGATGACGCTGTCCACGCTGCACGCGATGAACGTGCCGATGGCCGACCTCAAGGACGCGCTGAAGACCCCCGTGCCAACGCCCTTCTCGGGAGCGCCTTCCGCTCCGTCGCCGTCGTCCGCGCCGGCCCCGGCCTCGAAGGCCGCGACGGCCGCGCCGTCCTCATCGCCTGCCGCCGAGCCCGCATCGAAGGCCGAGCCGGCCGAGGACGCCGCCGAGCCGGCCAAGGCGCCCGCGGCGCCCGGCGCCAAACCTGCCGGCGCCGACCCGATGCAGTGGTGGAACGCCCTCACCCAGCAATTCACGCAGGTCGCGGCCAACGCGATGAAGAGCGCGCAGACCGCGGCCTCGGTCGCCACGGCGGCGTCCACGGCCGCCGCCTCGCCGGCCACGCCGTCGGGTCGGCCCGCGGCGACGCGCCCCTCCGCCGCGAAGGGCACGGCCAAGGCATCGACGAATCGCGCGCCCAGAGCGGCGGCCAAGTCGGCGGCCAAGCCGGCCGCCAAGGCCGCGCCGGCCCGCAAGACGACCGCTTCCAAACGCAAGACTCCCTGAGCCTCCCGCAGTTCCCCCGAGGGCCGTCCATGCCTCGCTTCCTCCAGGCTCACGCCACCCATCCCGACCCCCACATGGCGCTGGCCCTGGCCGGCGCGCAGCTGGAGGGCCAGCGCGCCGGCATGACGCCGACGCTGGGCTTCCTCTACCTGACCCACCCCTACGTGCCGCAGGCCCAGGCGCTGCTGGACGAGGTCCGCCAGCGCTGGCCCGGCTGCGGCTGGGTCGGCGCGTCGGCGCTGGCGGTGAGCGCCAGCGGCGTCGAGTATTTCGACGAGCCGGCGCTGGTCGTCATGCTCTGCGACCTGCCGCCGGACCAGTGGCGCATCTTTTCCGGCCGCCAGCCGCTACCGCCCGAGGGCGAGGCGCGCAGCCTGCTGCTGCACGCCGACGGCGGCACGCCCGACCTGCAGGAGCTGATCGGCGAGCTGGCCCAGCGCTGCAGCAGCGGCTACCTGTTCGGCGGCCTGGTGAGCGGCGGCGACGACGCGGTGCAGATCGCCGACGGTGTCTTCGCGGGCGGCCTGTCGGGCCTGGCGCTCGGACCGGAGGTGCGCTGGATCTCGCGCGTCAGCCAGGGCTGCCAGCCGCTGGGTCGCGAGCGCCGCGTCACCGCCTGCGACGGCCCGCTGGTCACGGAGCTCGACGGCCTGCCCGCGCTCGACGCCCTGCTCGAGGACCTGAAGCTGCCCGCGTACACCGGCGAGTCCGGCTCGCTGCGCCAGGCGATGCCGCTGTTCCGGCGCACGCTGGTGGGATTGAACGACGAGCCCGGCGCCCGCCGCGAATACGGCCCCGAGGTCCGCGTCCGCCACCTGGTCGGCCTGGATCCGGGCCGCCGCGGCATCGCCGTCGCCGAGCAGCTGCGAACCGGCGAGCTGCTGAGTTTCTGCGAACGCCATCCCGACGCGGCGCGCCGCGACCTGGTGCGCATCTGCACCGAGATCCGCGCCGAGGCCGAGGAGCGCGGCGCCCACATGGCCGGCGCCCTCTACGTCAGTTGCACCGGTCGCGGCGGACCGCACTTCGGGGCGCCCTCGGCCGAACTGCAGTGGGTGCAGCACGCGCTCGGCGAGGTGCCGCTGGCCGGCTTCTTCGCCAACGGTGAGATCGCCCACGCGCGGCTGCATGGCTACACCGGCGTGCTGACCGTCTTCCTGGATCGCTGATGCCGGCACGTCGCCACCTGCTCCAGGTCGCCGCGGCCTCGGCGCTGGGCACCGCGCTGCCGCTGCGGGCCGCCCGCGACATCGCCGCCCGACCCGGCGCGACGCCGCCCGATCCGCAGGCGTCCGGCGCCCCGGCGGCTGAGCCCGCCACCGTTGTTTATCCGCGCCACCTCCCCCAGCAGGATCGGCAGGTCGACTACTTCATCAGCCTGCTGCATGCCGCGCTGCAGCGCAGCGGCGCGCGCTACACGCTGATCCCGACGCAGTCGGAGATGGTCCAGAGCCGCGCGTTGCTGGAGATGGCCAGCGACGATCCCGGCATCGACGTCTTCTGGACCATGACCGACCCGCAGCGCGAGCAGACGCTGCTGCCCGTGCGCATCCCGCTGGACCGCGGCCTGATCGGCTGGCGCCTGTGCCTGACCCGCGCCGACGACCGCGACCGCCTGCGCCAGGTCCGGGACCTGCGCGACCTGGCGCGCCTGACCGCCGGACAGATGCACGACTGGCCCGACACCGCGGTGCTGCGCGCCAACGGCCTGCCGGTGCAGGTGAGCACGCATTACCAGGGGCTGTTCCAGATGCTGTCGCAGGGGCGCTTCGACTACTTCCCGCGCTCGATCTTCGAGATCGACGCGGAACTGGCCAGCTTCCCCGAACAGCGCCTGGCCATCGACAGCGCGCTGCTGCTGCACTACCCGGCGGCGCTCTACATGTTCGTGCGGCCGGGCCGGCCACGGTTGGCGGCGGACCTGACGCGCGGCATGGAGGCGCTGGTCGCCGACGGCAGCTTCGAGCGGCTGTCACGACAGCTGTTCGGCGAGCTCGTGCGGCGCCACCGCGTCGACCAGCGCCGCGTGCTGCGCCTGCGCAATCCGCTGCTGCCGCCGCGCACGCCGCTGGACCGCCGGGCGCTGTGGTGGCCGCTGCCCGGCGGGCGCTGAATCTCCCCCCGATGAGCGGTCGCGCTGCCCCCATCGCCGGCGCGCCGGTTCAGGCCCGGGTCAGCGCGCGCGGCTACAGTTCGACGCCATGACCGCCGTCCTCCCCTCGACCCACGAGCCGCCCGGCCAGCAGGCCGCGGCGCTGGCCGCGTTCCGCGCCGGGCGACGCGCGGCGCTGGTCCAGGCCCTGGGCGCGGTGGTGCCGCCGCACGCGCTGCTGTGGCAGGACGAGCAGACCCGCCCCTATGAATGCGACGGCCTGACCGCCTACCGGGAGCGCCCGCTGGCGGTCGCGCTGCCGGAGACCGAAGCGCAGGTCGCCGGCGTGCTCAAGGCCTGCCACGCGCTGGGCGTGCCGGTGGTCGCGCGCGGCGCCGGCACCGGGCTGTCCGGCGGCGCGATGCCGCATGCCGAGGGCCTGACGCTGGCGCTGGCCAAGTTCAACCGCATCCTCGGGATCGACCCGCTGGCGCGGACCGCGCGCGTGCAATGCGGCGTGCGCAACCTGGCGATCTCCGAGGCCGCGGCGGCGCATGGCCTCTACTACGCGCCGGACCCGAGCAGCCAGATCGCCTGCACCATCGGCGGCAACGTCGCGGAGAACTCCGGCGGCGTGCATTGCCTCAAGTACGGCCTGACGTTGCACAACGTGCTGAAGGTGCGTGGCTTCACCGTGGAGGGCGAGCCGGTCGAGTTCGGCTCCGAGGCGCTGGACGCCGCCGGGCTGGACCTGCTCAGCGTGGTCGTCGGCAGCGAAGGCATGCTGGCGGTGGTGACCGAGGTCGTCGTCAAGCTGACGCCCAAGCCGCAGCGCGCGCGCTGCATCATGGCCAGCTTCGGCGACCTGCGCCGGGCGGGCGACGCGGTGGCCGCGATCATCGCGGCCGGCATCATCCCGGCCGGCCTGGAGATGATGGACAAGCCGATGACCGCCGCGGTCGAGGACTTCGTCCACGCCGGCTACGACCTCGACGCCGAGGCCATCCTGCTGTGCGAGAGCGACGGCACGCCGGAGGAGGTCGAGGAGGAGATCGGCCGCATGAGCGAGGTGCTGCGCGCCAGCGGCGCGACGCGGCTGGAGGTCAGCGCGGACGAGGCGCAGCGGCTGCGCTTCTGGAGCGGCCGCAAGAACGCGTTCCCGGCCTCGGGGCGGATCAGCCCGGACTACATGTGCATGGACTCGACCATCCCGCGCAAGCGCCTGGCCGACATCCTGCTGGCGATCCAGGAGATGGAGCGCAAGTACGGGCTGCGCTGCGCCAACGTCTTCCACGCCGGCGACGGCAACCTGCATCCGCTGATCCTGTTCGACGCCAACGATGCCGACCAGCTGCACCGCTGCGAGCGCTTCGGCGCCGAGATCCTGGAGACCAGCGTCGCGATGGGCGGCACGGTGACCGGCGAGCATGGCGTCGGCGTGGAGAAGCTCAACAGCATGTGCGTCCAGTTCTCGCCGCAGGAGCGCGAACGGATGCTGGCCCTGAAGCGGGCCTTCGACCCGCAAGGGCTGCTCAACCCCGGCAAGGTGATCCCGACGCTGCAGCGCTGCGCCGAGTACGGCCGCATGCACGTCAAGCGCGGCGCGCTCGCCTTCCCCGACCTGGAGCGATTCTGATGACGGTGCAAGCAGAGGATTTCGAGCGCGGGCCGGCGCCCGTCGCGACGCCGCCCGAGCCGGCGGAGTTCGTCCGCGCGACGCAGCTGATCGACGCGCTGGAGGCGATGGCCGAGCGTTTCCGCGAGGGTCGCCCGGTGCGCTTCACCGGCCACGGCAGCAAGGATTTCTACGGCGCCCCGCTCGGCGATGCGGCGCCGCTGTCGACGCAGGCGCTCAACGGCGTGATGGCCTATGAGCCGAGCGAGCTGTACGTGACCGCCGCCGCCGGCACGCCGGTGGCCGAGGTCGAGGCGCTGCTGGCGCGCCACGGCCAGCACCTGGCCTTCGAGCCGCCGCGCTTCGTCGGCGCGGCCTCGGGCGGCACCGGCACCGTCGGCGGCATGGTCGCGACCGGCCTGTCGGGCCCGGCGCGCGCCAGCGCCGGCGCGGTGCGCGATCACGTGCTCGGGCTGACGCTGCTCGATGCCAAGGGCGAGCTACTGCACTTCGGCGGCACGGTGATGAAAAACGTCGCCGGTTATGACGTCTCGCGCCTGATGGCCGGCTCGATGGGCGTGCTGGGGCTGATCGCGCAGGTCACGCTGAAGGTGCTGCCGATGCCGGTGGCCACGGTGACGCTGCGCTTCGAGTTCGGCCAGGAGGAGGCGCTGCTGCAGATGAACCGCTGGGGCGCGCAGCCGCTGCCGCTGTCCGCCACGGCCTGGTGGGACGGCGCGCTGGTGGCGCGGCTGTCCGGCGCCGAAGCCGCCGTCGCCGCGGCGGTGCGCAAGCTGGGCGGCGACGTCATCCCGGAGGCGATGGCCGCGCCGTTCTGGCAGGGCCTGCGCGACCAGAGCGACGAGTTCTTCCTCGGCGCGCGCCGGGCCGTCCAGGGCGGCGCGACGCTGTGGCGGATCGCGGTGCCGTCGACGACGCTGGCGATGCCGCTGCACGGCGAGCAGCTGATCGAATGGGGCGGCGCGCAGCGCTGGGTGGTCACGCCGATGGCGCCGGCGCAGCTGCGCGAACTGGTCGCCGCGGCCGGCGGCCACGCGACGATGTTCTATGCGAACGACAAGTCGGCGGGCACCTTCTCGCCACTCGGGCCGCAGCTGACGCGCATCCACAAGGAGCTGAAGCGGCAGTTCGATCCGGCGGGGATCTTCAATCCCGGCCGGCTCTATCCGGACCTCTGACCGCCGTTCGCCACGCCCCGAGCCCGCCGACCGCAAGCCCACCGATGCAGACCCACCTGGCCCCCGAGTTCCAAGGCACCCCGGAAGGCAGCGCGGCCGAGGCCATCCTGCGGCGCTGCGTGCACTGCGGCTTCTGCACGGCGACCTGCCCGACCTACCAGCTGCTCGGCGACGAGCTGGACGGACCGCGCGGCCGCATCTACCTGATCAAGCAGGTGCTGGAGGGCGAAACGCCGACGGCGGCCACGCAGCAGCACCTGGACCGCTGCCTGACCTGCCGCAACTGCGAGAGCACCTGCCCGTCCGGCGTCCAGTACGGCCAGCTCGTGGAAATCGGCCGGCAGGTCGTCGAGGCCAAGGTCGAGCGCCCGCGCGAGGAGCGCCTCAAGCGCTGGCTGCTCAAGGAAGGGCTGACCTCGCCGCTGTTCAAGCCGGCGCTGCGGCTCGGCCAGGCGCTGCGGCCGCTGGTGCCGGGCGCGCTGAAGGACAAGGTGCCGCCGGCGGCCGGGCCGCGAGCGCACCAGTGGCCGCGGCGTGCGCATCCCCGCAAGGTGCTGATGCTGATGGGCTGCGTGCAGCCGGCCATGATGCCCAACATCAACGCGGCGACGGCCCGCGTGCTGGACGCCGCCGGCGTGCAAACCCTGGTGGCCGACGAGGCCGGCTGCTGCGGGGCGATCCGGGCTCATCTGAACGACCACCCTGGCGGCCTGGACGACGCGCGCCGCAACATCGACGCCTGGTGGCCGATGGTCGACGGCCACGGCGGCGAGGTCGAGGCGATCGTCATGAACGCCTCCGGCTGCGGCGTCCAGGTCAAGGACTACGGCCGCCTGCTGGCGCATGACCCGCACTACGCCGCGAAGGCCGCGCGCGTATCGGCGCTGACGCGCGACCTCAGCGAGTACCTGCCCGCGCTGGTCCCGGCGTTGCGCTCGCGGCTGGGGCAGGACCGCCCGATCGCCCGCCCGCGCCTGGCCTACCACCCGCCCTGCACGCTGCAGCACGGCCAGCAGCTGCGCGGCGGTGTCGAGGGACTGATGCGGGAACTCGGCTTCGAGATCGCGACCGCGCCCTCGGAGAGCCATCTGTGCTGCGGTTCGGCCGGCACGTATTCCGTGCTGCAACCGGTGCTGTCCAAGCAGCTGCGCGAGCGCAAGCTCGCCGCGCTGGCACCGCTGGCCGCCGATGCGATCGTCTCCGCCAACATCGGCTGCATCCAGCACCTGCAGTCGGGCACCGGCACGCCGGTGCGCCATTGGATCGAAGTCCTGGACGACGCGCTGTCCGCCTGAGCCGGGTCATCTCGTCACCGTCTTATCACCGCGATCGCGCGTCGCGCTGCGGATGGACCTGCGGAACGTCGCATCGGCGCATCACTCGCCGCGCAAACCCCGCCCACTTGAGGAGGAGTTCTCACATCTGAGGCCCAGCCCCGGGCAAACCCGGGCATGCGCATTGCCTGCGGCCCGCAGAATCGCCTCCCATAACAGGAGGGGAGCGCGTCAAGCGATCCAACCAGAAAGTGAAGAAGGCCGGTCACCATGTGGGGACCGGCCTTTTTTCCGTCCAGGCTTCGGTGCGAGGCGCCCAGGTTCAGGGTTTTCCCGTTGCGCAGGATGAGCACGGAAGCTGTCAGACGCCCGCCATGTGGCGGCTGGACGCGGATACTCCGCAGTCCTCCCTGCTTCAGCGGCTCCGCGGAGCCCCGACCCGCCATGACCCTGACCCGTCGCACCTGGCTGCTGGTGCCCGTCCTGGCCGCGCTGACCGCCTGCGCCAACGCGCCATCCCCCTCCGCCAACAGCCCGGTCGCGGCAAGCCCTGACCCCGCCACCTCCCCCTTCACGGCGAAGAAGCCGCCCCGGCTGGTGGTCTTCATGGTGATTGACGGCCTGCCCATCCGGCAGGTGCTGGGCTACCGCGACCAATTGCAGCCCGACGGCTTCAAGCGCTTCCTGGACCGCGGCGCCTGGTTCGCCAACGCGTATTACGGCCATGGCTACACGGTCACCGCGGCCGGTCACTCGATCATGCTCAGCGGCGCCTATCCGCAGCGCAGCGGCATCATCGGCAACGAGTGGCGCGATCCGATGACCGGCACGCCGCAGTACAACACCGCCGATCCGCGCTACCAGTACATCGGCAACAACACCGAGCCACTGGCCGGCACCAGCCCGGAGAACTACAAGGTCGAGACCGTCGGCGACGTGCTGCGCACGCTGCAGCCCGCCGCCAAGGTAATTGGCATCTCCGGCAAGGACCGCGGCGCCATCCTGCCCGCCGGCCACAAGGGCACGGCCTACATGTACATGGGCGGCACCGGCCAATTCGCGTCGTCCACCTATTACATGGACCGGCATCCGGCCTGGGTCGACGCCTTCAACGCCGCCAAGCCGGCCGACCAGTTCTTCGGCAAGACCTGGGCGCCGATGCTGCCCGAGGCCGCCTACGCGCGCAGCGTGCCGGACGGCCAGCCCTGGCAGGCCAACAGCGGCAACGGCAACCGGCTGCCCGCCGTCCTGGGCGCCGGCATGGACGGCCCCGGTCCGCGCTTCTACGGCAACATCCTGCCCTCCCCGTTCGGCGACGAACTGACGCTGGCCTTCGCCCGTGCCGCCGTCGAGGGCGAGCGGCTCGGCGCCGACGACCAGACCGACCTCCTGTCGGTGAGCCTGTCCAGCCACGACTACATCAACCACGCCTTCGGCCCCGAGTCGCGGCTGTCGCACGACCACTTCCTCCATCTGGATGCCCACCTGCAGTCGTGGTTCCATTACCTGGACGCGAAGGTCGGCCGCGACAACTACGTCGCCGTGCTGACCGCCGACCACGGCTTCACCGACACACCCGAATGGGCGAAGTCGCAAGGTCGCGACGCCGGCCGGATCAACCCGGCACAGGCCGTGGGTTTCGTCAACGCGGGACTGGCGAAACAGTTCGGCGAAGGCCGCTGGGTGGTCGGCCTGTCCGGCACCGGCCTGATCTTCGACGAGGCCGCCATCCAGGCGAAGGGCCTGAAGCAGGACGAGGTCTATGCGGCGGCGCAGGCGCTGGTGCAGCAGGTCGAGGGCGTGCAGGTCGCGTTCACGCGGGCGCAGCTCGCCGGCACCGACACCGCGACGCCCTACCTCGAGCAGATGCGCCGGTCCTGGTATCCGGGCATCGCGGCGCCGCTGCAGGTGGTGCCCAAGCCGGGCTGGATCTTCGGTTCGCGCCTGATGGGCACGACCCACGGCAGCCCCTACGAGGACGACACGCACGTGCCGCTGCTGACCTGGGGCCCGGCCTGGGTCGGGCAGGGCCGCATCGAGCAGCGCGTGGAGATCGTCGACCTCGCACCGACGCTGTCGGCCCTGCTCCACATTCCCGCGCCGCGGCAGGCGCAAGGCCGCTTGCTGCCCCTGCCGGCGCGCTGATCGCCCCCGCCGGGCCGGCGAATCCCCCCATTCGCCGCACCCACCCGCCACCGAAGCGGGGGTGGGATGCGTCCGCCACGCGGCTCCTGTAGGCTGCTCGGTCTCGCAGAAGTGACAGGGAGACCGCCGTGTTTGGCTGGTTCGAAAAACTCGTCGATCCGTTTCCGCAGACCCCGGCGCCGCAACCGCCCAAGGGGTTCTTCGCCTTCGTCTGGGCGGGCTCGCACGGGATGCGCCGGCTGATCCTGGTGCTGACCGCCCTGACCGCCGCCATCGGCGCCTTCGAGGCGCTGCTGTTCTCGATGCTGGGCTCGGTCGTCGACTGGCTCAGCGAGGTCCCGCCCGCGCAGTGGTGGTCGACCCAGCAGGACAAGCTGCTGCTGCTGGGCGGCATCCTGCTGGCCAGCCCGCTGCTGATCGCGCTGCAGGCGCTGAGCAAGTACCAGGGGCTGTCCAGCAACTTCCCGATGCGGCTGCGCTGGAACTTCCACCGCCACCTGCTCGCCCAGAGCATGAGCTTCTACCAGGACGAGTTCGCCGGTCGCGTCTCGGCCAAGCTGATGCAGACGGCGCTGGCGGTGCGCGAGTGCTGGCTGATCGTCACCGACATCCTGGTCTTCATCACGATCTACTTCGTGACGATGCTGGGCGTGGTCGGCAGCTTCGACGCCACGCTGCTGCTGCCCTTCCTGGGCTGGCTGGCCTGCTACATCGTGGCGCTGACCTACTTCGTGCCCCGGCTGGGCAAGGCCGCCTCCGCGCAGGCCGACGCGCGCAGCCTGATGACCGGCCGCATCACCGACGCCTACACCAACATCAGCACCGTCAAGCTGTTCTCCCATTCCAACCGCGAGGCCGGCTTCGCCCGCGGCGCGATGCAGGACTTCCTGGGCACCGCCTACCGGCAGATGCGGCTGATCAGCGGCTTCGAGATCGTCAACCATGCGCTGTCGATGGGCCTGATCGCCTCCACCGCCGGCATGACGGTCTGGCTGTGGACGCAGGGCCAGGTGGGCATCGGCGCGGTCGCGGCGGCCACGGCGATGGCGCTGCGGCTGAACGGCATCTCGCACTGGATCATGTGGGAGATGGCCAGCCTGTTCGAGCACATCGGCACCGTGCAGGACGGCATCACCACGCTGTCGCGCCCGGTCGCGATCCAGGACGCCGCCGGCGCGACCACGCTCGCGGTGACCCGGGGCGAGGTCCGCTTCGACCACGTCGACTTCAGCTACGGCGGCCGCAAGACCGTGCTGCACGACCTGACGCTGACGATCCGCCCGGGCGAGAAGATCGGCGTGGTCGGCCGCTCGGGCGCCGGCAAGTCGACCCTGGTCAACTTGCTGCTGCGCTTCTACGACGTGGACAAGGGCCGGGTGCTGATCGACGGCCAGGACATCGCCACGGTCACGCAGGACAGTCTCAGACGCCAGGTCGGCATGGTGACCCAGGACACCAGCCTGCTGCACCGCTCGGTGCGCGACAACCTGATGTACGGCCGGCCGGACGCGACCGAGGACGAGATGCGCGCCGCCGCCGAACGCGCCGAGGCGGTGGACTTCATCGACGGACTGACCGACCCCAAGGGTCGCCAGGGCTACGACGCGCATGTCGGCGAACGCGGGGTGAAGCTGTCCGGCGGCCAGCGCCAGCGGATCGCGATCGCGCGGGTGATGCTGAAGGACGCGCCGATCCTGCTGCTCGACGAGGCGACCAGCGCGCTGGACTCGGAGGTCGAATCGGCGATCCAGCGCAGCCTGTACCGGCTGATGGAAGGCAAGACGGTGGTGGCGATCGCGCACCGGCTGTCGACCATCGCGGCCATGGACCGGCTGATCGTGATGGACCAGGGCCGCATCGTCGAGCAGGGCGACCATGCCTCGCTGCTGGCCCAGGGCGGCCTGTACGCCAAGCTGTGGGCGCATCAGAGCGGCGGCTTCCTCGTCGAGGACGGCCTGGACGAGGACGGCCAGGGCGACGCGAAGCGCCGGCCCGCTGGCGGCCAGGCGCGCGAGGACGCCGACGACCGCGACGTCGTGCATGACGAGGCGGAATGACGACGGGCGCCGGCAGCGGGCGCTGTCGCTCGAACAGGGCGGGCGGCATGGCGCGTTCGGCTCAAGGCGCGCAGGCGCTTGCGCACCACGCCGGCGATGAGTCGTTTGGCCTCAAAGGATTCGCCGAAAGCCTGCGCTAACTTATCCATCGTCGGAGGGACGCCGCACGCCACCCGTTCAAGGGGTTGGTCGGGGTTTCCGGTCGATGCCTTGTATGAAACACTGCGGTCGCAGGTCGGACGGGAGCGCCGATCCGCTTGAGCGTCCGCCCCTTCCTGGGGCCCGTGCACCACGAAAGCTGAGCTTATGGACAACAGCAGCGACACCCACCAGCAGCCCTCGGCCACCCCGGCACCCGCCGCGGACACCGTCGTCTCGCAGCGCCGCCGTCGTTTCATCCAGGCGGGCGTGGTGCCAGTGGGCCTGACGCTGGCCAGCCGGCCGGCGATGGCCTGGCACTGCAACACCACCTCGGCCTGGGGCTCGGCGATCCTGCGCAACGGCGGCGCCAGCGTGCAGGCCCGCGCCGATGCCGCGGTGATCAACAACACCGAGTGCTGGTACATCGCCAACTGGAAGGACAACACCGGCCGGTCCCTGGTGCGCGGCGGCAACGCCCCCTGGAACTACGTGATCGCCCAGTGGTATTCCGGCAAGTCACTCACCTACGCGCGCAACAACCTGACCGTGTCCAAGCTGTTCCCGGCCGGGTTGAAGAACGTCAGCGGCACCGCCAATGTCTACACCCTGCTGAAGAACGACACGGCGGGCTACGGCACGATGATGATCGTCGCGCGTCTGAACACCCTGTTCGCCGGCAACAAGGTCAACCAGTGCGTGCTCTCGGCCACCGGCCAGGACATGCTGCTGCAGATGGCCGCGCAAGGCCCGAACATCTTCAAGCCGGCCAACTCCACCGGCGCGGCCTGGACGCAGGCCGACTTCAAGAACTACCTGTACAGCAACTGGCTCGTGGCCTGATGGCCGGAGCCGCCTGGCACTGCAGGCCCTCGCTCAACGACGTGCTGCTCGCCTGGGAGGGCGAACAGCACGCGGTCTATTTCGACCCTGACACCGGGGACACCCACCTGATCGCCGCGCTCGGCGCGCAGCTGGCCGAATGGTTGGCCGCCGGGCCGCTGGACCGCGACCAGCTGCTGCAACGCCTGGCCCGCGAGATCGACTGGGACGAGCCGCCCATGCCCGAGGCGCTGGCCGAGCTGCTGGACCTGCACCTGCGCCGGCTGGCCGAGATCCACCTGCTGGCCGAAGGCCCGGTGGAGGAGCCGGCCGCTTGAGACTGCAGGACGTCGGCACCGCCGGGCTGCGGGCCCGGATGCGCGACGGCGGCGTGACGCTGCGGCTGTCGCCGTTCACCGTGCGCGTGCGCTCCGACATCCCGCACCTGGCCGCCGACGTGGCGACCATGTACCGCGACTTCGAAGTCGCCGGCGATGACGAATTCGTCGACTTCCACGTCGCCGTGCTGCGCAGTCCCCACTGGCTAAGTCGGCTGCAGGGGCGGGCCGAGTTCTGGTTCGACGGCCAGCGCTCCTTCACGCCGCTGCCCGCCGCGCAGGCGCTGGCGATGCTGGAGTGGGGCATCAACTGGTGCATCGCCGCCCATGCCCACCAGTACCTGCTGATCCATGCGGCGGTGCTGGAGCGCGGCGGCCGCGCGCTGCTGATGCCGGCGCCACCGGGTTCCGGCAAGAGCACCCTGTGCGCGGCGCTGGCGCATCGCGGCTGGCGGCTGCTGTCGGACGAACTGGGGCTGCTGGACATGAGCACCGGCCTGGTCCACGGCATGGCGCGGCCGATCAACCTGAAGAACGCCTCGATCCCGCTGATCCGCGCCTTCGCGCCGGAGGCGGTGTTCAGCGCCTCCATGCCCAACACCGCCAAGGGCACGGTCGCGCTGGTGCGGGCGCCGCAGGACGCGATCGACGCGCGGCTCGCGCCGGCCCGCCCGGCCTGGGTCGTGCTGCCCGCGTGGCGCGCCGACGCGGCCGCGCAGCTCGTCCCGGTGGAGCGCGCCCGCGCCTTCATGGACCTGGCGGAGCAGTCCTTCAACTACGACGTCCACGGCCTGGCCGGCTTCCAGGCGCTGGGGCGGCTGGTCGACCGCTGCGGCTGCCATCGCTTCGAGTACAGCCGGCTCGACGAGGCCCTGGCCTGCTTCGACGCGCTCGAGGAGTCCGCGCCATGAGCGCCCGGCGCGACGATCGCCGCCGCCCGCTGCTCATCCGCGTGCTGCTGCAGCCCGCGGTCGCGGCCGGCTTGAGCCTGACCGAGTGGGACCTGCTGCTGCGACAGGCGCGGCGGTCCAACCTGGCCGGCCGGCTGGCCGAGCAGATGGAAACCGGCGGCTGGCTGGACACGCTGCCGCCGCCCGTGCAGCCTCACCTGCGCTCGGCGCTGCTGCTGTCGCGGCGCCAGGTGCAGATGCTGCGGCGCGAGGTCGAGCTGCTGCGGCAGACGCTGGCCGAGCTGCCTGGCCCGCTGATCCTGCTCAAGGGCGCCGCCTATGCGCTGGGCGGGCATGCGCCGGCACCGGGCCGGCTGTTCAGCGACATCGACCTGCTGATCCCGCCCGAGCAGCTGCCGCGCTGCGAGACGACGCTGCTGGTGCACGGCTGGGATTTCGACGACGGCCTGGACGCCTACGACCAGCGCTACTACCGCGAGTGGATGCACGAGCTGCCGCCGCTGCACCACAAGCGCCGCGGCACCTCGCTGGACGTGCACCACACGCTGCTGCCGCCGACCGCGCGCACGCCGCTGGACAGCCGCGCGCTGTTCGACGCGCCGCGCCCGCTGCCCGGCCTCGCGGGCGTCTTCGTGCTGCCGCCCGAGGACATGCTGCTGCACAGCGCCGCGCACCTGTTCCACGAGGGCGAACTGCCCAACGGGCTGCGCGACCTGTTCGACCTCGACGCGCTGCTGCGCGAGTTCGGCGCGATCGAGGGTTTCTGGCCGCGGCTGGCGTCGCGCGCGCGGCGCATCGGCCTGACGCGGCCGCTGTGGCTGGCGCTGCGCTACACGCGGCAGCTGCTGGACACGCCTTACCCGGACACGCTGCTGGATGAACTGGAGCCGCCGCCGGGACCGATGGCGCTGCGGTTGCTGGATGCCTGTTACCGGCGCCTGCTGCGGCCGGGCCATGACAGCTGCCGCCTGCCGGGCCATGCGATGGCGGAGGTCGCGTTGTATGTGCGCTCGCACTGGCTGCGCATGCCGGCCGGGCTGTTGGCGCGGCATCTGGCGCGCAAGGCATGGTCGCGGATGACAACTGCCCCCGAAGTGCCCAAGGTCGAGACGCCTTAGGCCTTCGAAGAGCCCCCTCACCCCTCCCTCTCCCCCTGAAGGGGGCGAGGGGGAACATGCCGCCCGAGGGCGGGCGCGGCCTTTGCCGCGAGGCCAAGGGCCTTCGCTTATGCTCGCTCCCCATGAACCGACCCAAGCCTTTCTCCATGATCCGCGAGTTCCATCTGGCGGACTGGTTCACCCTGGGCAACGCCTTCTGCGGCGTGGGCGCCCTGTTCTCGGTGATGACCTTCCTGCAGACCGGGCTGACGCAGCACCTGTACTACGCCTGCGCATTGATTCCGGCCGCGCTGGTCTTCGACGTGCTGGACGGCCGCATCGCGCGCTGGCGCCAGAAGAGCTCCGCGATGGGGCGTGAACTGGACTCGCTGGCCGACGTGATCTCCTTCGGCGTCGCCCCGGCCGTGATCGCCTATGGCTGCGGCATGCAGGGCCTGTGGGACCGCATCGTGCTGGGCTTCTTCGTGGCCAGCGGCGTGTCGCGCCTGGCGCGCTACAACATCACCGCCGAAAGCCTGTCCGCGGGCAGCGACAAGGTCGCCTACTTCGAGGGCACGCCCATCCCCACGTCGTTGCTGCTGGTGATCGTGCTGTGGATTGCCGCCTGGCAGGGCGCGATCGGCGACGCGTTGTGGTTCGGCGCCATCAAGCTGGGCGGCTTCACCCTGCATCCGCTGGTGCTGCTGTTCGCGGTCTCCGGCTCGCTGATGATCAGCCGCATCCGCATCCCGAAGCTGTGAGCTGACGCTGAGCGCCGACGCGCTTGGACGTGTGTCCAGCGCTGTGCCCGATGACGACAAAGGCCGCCCGAGGGCGGCCTTTGTCATAGCGCTCGCGCGTGGGGCATCGACGGCGGGTCAGGACGGGCCCGGCGGCACGCCGAATCGGAATGGGCACCCCTGCGCGGCGCCCCAACGCGCCGCCTCAGGGCCTCCTCAGGGCCGCCCGCCCAGGATGCGGTTGCTGCGCGCGGCCAGCTTCTTGAACTGCAGCGCCACGGCATCGTCGCCGCCGGCGCGCGTCGCCGTCGCACGTGCCAGGCCCGTGCCGGAGGCGCTCGCCGCCGGGCAGCTGCCGTTGGCGCGGTATTGCAGCGCCGCGGCCAGCATCGCCTCGCTGGCGTCACCCAGCGCGTGCTCGAAATCGTCCGCCACCGCGCAGCCCTTCACGCCCGTGGCGCCGCTGCCCGCGGGCACGAAGCCGTCCGCGTAGTCGCCGAAGCCCTTGTTGTTGACGCCGACGAATTCGATCGGGAAGTAGCTGTAGCCGCAGTTGTCCTTGGCCGTGAAGCCATAGGGCTTGCCGCAGGTGGTGCCGCCCACCAGCACCACCTCCACGTCGACGCCGCGCAGGCTGTTGATCAGCGCCTCGCTGGCCGAGCAGGTGCCCGACTGCGCCAGCACGAACACGCGCCGCAGGTTCAGCGCCGGCAGCGGCTGCCGCGAGCTGCAACGGCCGTCCGCCGTCATCAGGCAGGACTGGTCGTAGAACGGCGTCTTCGAACCCTCGCTGTTGGTCTCCGCGCTGCGGCGGCTGTTGTAGCGCAGGTGCTCGAAGGTCTTGCCGGAGGTCGCCGCGCTGCCCGCGATCATGTAGGCCAGCTCGCTGGCGATGAACAGGTAGCCGCCGCCGTTGTAGCGGAGGTCGACGATCAGGTCGGACACCCCCTGGCCGCGGAAGTCCTGCATCGCGGCGATCAGCTGCGCTTCCGCCGGAAGGATGTGGTCGTTGAAGACCAGGTAGCCGACCTTGCCGCCATCGGTCGCGGTCAGCACCTGCCGGGTCGGCACCGGCGTCTTGGTGACGTTGCCGGCGACCAGCGTGAGGTCGCGGCTCGCGCCGGAATTGGCGGTCAGCACGAAGCGGTGGCTCGCGCCGGCGGTGTCGGGGAACAGCGCGCCGTTGAGGGTCTTGACGCCCGCCGCGTCGTTGACATCGGCCGCCGCGCCGTCGGCGCTCACCAGCGTGTCGCCGCGGCGCACGCCGGCGCGGTCGGCGGCGCTGCCCGGTTCGACAAACGCGACGCGCAGGCCGCGCGGTGGCGTCGCGGACTTCATCCGCCATTCGATCCCGTAGCCGAGCTCGACGCCGCCCTGCGACAGCGCGTTCCACTCGCGGGTGCTCATCATGAAGCTGAACTGGTCCTTGCGTTTGCCGCTGGCGGTGGTCGCCGGCGAGCGCAGGTCGTCGAAGTAGTTGTCCAGCGCGGTCTCGACATCGCTGCCGCTGTAGCGCGGGGCCGAGGCATCAATCGACGGCACGTCCTCGCGCCACAGGTAGGCCTCGTCGAAGTAGGCGCGGATCCAGTTCTTTTCGGTCGCCAGCGAGCCGCTGCGCTGGCTGGCCTCCGGGTTGCCCGGCGCGCATTGCTGGGCATAGCTGGCGCTGGGCTGGAGCACCGCGCCGGTGTTGCCGCCGTTGCCCGTGCCGCCGCCACCGACCGTGCCGCCACCGGTCTCGCCGCTGCCCACCACCGGCGTGCCGCTGCTTCCCCCTCCGCCGCCGCATGCGCTCAGCAGCATCGCCCCGACGGCGCCAGCCACGGCCAGGCGCGTCACCCGCCACATCGCGGATCGATTCATGTCAACTCCCTCGCGGGACGGTGTCCCGTTGTTGTCGGTATCGCGGGCGCCCCCTTTTGGAAGGCGTCCGCCAGCGTCGAGGGCGGAGTTATAGCGGGAAACCGGCGGCGTACAGCCGCTCAAATGGGCGGTTCTGCTCTCAAAGTGACCAAAGACGCACCCTCGCCACTGGCGAAGATCCGCCACCCGAACCAAGTCGGCGGCGCAGGCAGCTCGAAGACCTGGCCGGGCTCGAGCCAGTGGTCGTCGGCGCAGCCGGCGCGGGTGATCCAGGCGCGGCCGCCGAAGACCCGCAGGCGCACCGGCCGGCGCAGGCGCAGCGTGACGGGCCGGCCGTCGGTCGGCAGCACGATCGCCTCCAGGCCGGGCGCGGGTGGAACAAAGGCCGGCGCGGGCGAGAGCCGGGGCCGGAACAGCGGAGGGAGGAGGCGCAGCGGTTGCATGGCCCAACGATAGGAAGCGGCTGTGCGGCGCTCCATCCACAGCGGTCGACCGATGCGGCGCATACAGCGCGCGCACGGCCGTGACCTGTGCTGGCCGGCTTGCCGCTGATCTGTATTGGTCATTGCCAACCCGGAACACACAGAATCGACGCATGGACGCGCCGCTGCTACCGCTGTATATGCAACTCGCCGACCGCATGGCCCGGTCGATCCGGGCGGGCACGCTGAAACGCGGCGAGCGGCTGCCCTCGGTGCGGGAGCTGGCCGGCCAGCACGGCGTGTCGCTGTCGACGGCGGTGCAGGCCTATCGCTGGCTCGAGGATGCCCGGCTGATCGAGGCCCGGCCGCGCTCCGGCTACTTCGTCGCCGCGCGGCCGCCGCGCCTGCCGGAGCCGCGGGTCTCCCGGCCCGACACCGCCTCGCGCATGGTGCAGCTGGACCAGCTCGGCGCGCAGGTGATGGCGCTGTCGCAGGATCCGGCCTTCATCTCCTTCGGCGCCGCCTGCCCGGGTCCGGAACTCTTCGACCAGGACCGCGTGCGCCGCGCGATGGCCCGCGCCGTGATGCGCCATCGCGAGCTGCTGTGCACCTACCCGATCGGCCCCGGCATGGAGGAGGCCCGACGCGCGGTCGCCCGCCATGCGCTCGGGCTGGGCTGCGTGCTGGACCCGGACGAGGTGGTCATCACCAACAGCTGCATCGAGGCGATCAGCCTGTGCCTGCGCGCCGTCTGCAAGCCCGGCGACGTGGTGGCGCTGGAATCGCCGACCTATTACGGCTTCCTGGAGATCCTGCAGAGCCTGCACCTGCGCGCGCTGGAGATCCCGACGCATCCGCGTCACGGCATGTCGCTGGACGCGCTGCAGCTGGCCTTCGAGACGCAGCAGGTCAAGGCCGTGCTGACGGTGCCGACGCTGTCCAACCCGCTGGGCGCCTGCCTGCCGGTGCCCGAGCGGCGGCGCCTGGCCGCGATGCTGGCGCGGCACGACGTCGCGCTGATCGAGGACGTGCTCTACAACGACCTGTCCGAGCAGGAGGACAAGCGCCGCGCGGTGAAGTCCTTCGACACGACCGGGCACGTGATGATCTGCGGCTCCTTCTCGAAGACGATCGCGCCGGGGCTGCGGCTGGGCTGGGTCGAGGCCGGCCGCTGGGGCCGGGTGTTGCGGCAGACCAAGGCGGTGCAGTCGGGCGCGCAGACCAGCGTGCTGGAGCTGGCGCTGGCCGACCTGCTGACGCAGGCCGGCAGCGGCGCGGCGCTGCGGCATCTGCGCGCGACCATCGCCGCGCGCGTCGACGAGGCGCGCCAGCTGATCGCCGAGAGCTTCCCCAAGGGCACGCGGGTGTCGGATCCCGCGGGCGGCTTCATCCTGTGGGTGGAACTGCCGGAGGCGCTCGACTCGGCGCAGCTCTATGAAGCGTGCCTGGCCGAGCACATCGTCATCGCGCCGGGGATGATGTTCTCGGCGAGCCCGCGCTTCCGGAACTGCGTGCGGCTGGGCGTCGGCGGCAAGTGGGGCCCCGAGCATCCGCGCGCGCTGCGCCGCATCGGCGCGCTGGCCAAGCAGCTGCTGATGAGCCCGCCGGGCGAGCTGGCCGCGTAGGCCGCGCACCGACGGCGCTCCGCGCGCTCAGCCCTGCAGCCACTCGTCGTCCGCGTCCAGGCCCTTGGGCGCCTTGAGCCGCGTCATCGCGGCCTCGTCGTCGAGCAGGCGCCAGCGCCACCAGTCGGTGCTGATCGACTTGACCAGCGCCGCGTGATGCGCGGCCAGCCGCTCCGGCGCGCGTTCACGCGGGCGTCCGAGCAGCCGCTGCCCGAAGCCGGCGCCGCGCTCGCCGGCGCCGCCCAGGCTCATGTGATCGGCGCCCTCCAGCCACAGCTGGGCCTTGGCGCCGGCCGGCAGCGCGTCGTAGACGGCGCGGCGGTAGCGACCGTCGCGCTCCGGGCCAAGCGGGTTGCCGTCGAGGCTGCCGGTCAGGCACAGCATCGGGCGGGTGATGCCCTTGATGCCGCCGGCACCGTGCCCCACCGAGGGGCTGAACGCCGCGAAGGCCTTGAAGTGCGATTCCGACAGGTCCGGCGCGCCGCGCACCTGGTAGTCGCGACCGGCGACCGCCAGCGTGGTCTGCGCGCCGAAGGAATGCCCGGCCATGCCCAGCGCCTCCGGCCGCACCCGCGACCAGGGGCCGTTGCGGTCCTGCCGCAGCTTGAGCAGCTGCTCGACGGCGAACTGCACGTCATGGGCACGCTCGACCAGCTGCTCGGCGCTGGCGGCGGCCTTGACCGCGGGTAGCCCGCCGCGCCAGATCGCGCGGTCGCTGCCGGCATGCTGCAGATGCAGCGTCGCGACGCCGGCCTCGGCCCAGGCCTGCGCCCACTCGGTACCGCCGTCGAGGCTGCCGCCCAGTCCGTGCGAGAACACCACCAGCGCGACCGCACCGTCGCCCTCGGGCAGGCGCAGGCGCCAGGGAATGTCGCGCAGGCGGGACCGGTCGTGCCAGCGGCCTTCGGTCACGGCGGCCTCGGCTTCCGCCTTCGCCTCGCCCTCGGATGCGGCCCGGGCCGGCCAGGCGCCGAGCGCCGCGGAGGTCGCGCCCAGGGTCAGCGCCGAAGCGCGCCGCAGCAGCGCGCGCCGGGTCGGATCGGCATCAGGAAGGGAATGGGGGGACGGCCAGGTCAGCAACCGCGCCAGCGGCTGGGTGAACGTCTCGTCGCGCGACCGGGTGAGCGTGTCGTCGGGCGGCTGGATGTCCAGTTCGTTGAGCGGCTCGTTGAGCGGCTCGTTGAGCGATTGGACCTGACAGCGGGCGTGAGATGGGGCGATGGGCATCCGTCGATTCTGCAGAGGCCGGCGCCGATGGCACCGACTTTTACCGGCCTCGGGGACGACGGCACGGGAGCCGCCGTCATGCGGACGAGGCGGGCAGATGCCGTTCCCGGGCCGGTGGCACCGGCTTGAGGCGCAGCGCCCAGCAGACGCCGCCGACCAGCAGCACCACGCCGGCGACGCCCATCAGCGGCGGCCACGCGCCGCGGTGCACCTGGGCGTAGACCAGCGCGGCCAGCGTCTCGAAGACGATGAGCTGGCCCACCAGCGTCGTGGGCAGGCGCTGGCTGGCCTCGTTCCAGCACAGCGTGCCGAGCCAGGACGCGAACAGCCCGACCGCCATCATCAGTCCGACATAGGGCCACAGGCGCGGCCCGCCGGGGAAGTCGAAGCCGGCCGGCAGCAGCGGCAGTCCGGCGCCGTCGGCGACCGCTAGCACCAGAAAGGCCAGCGCCGCCATCGGCAGCGTCACCAACCCCTGGGCGGTGGCCCAGGCGCGGGGGCTGCGGTCAGCATGGGCGCGCAGCCAGTCGGCATTGCGGATCGGGTACCAGGTCCAGCAGGCCAGCGCGATCAGCGCCAGCCCGGCGCCCTGCAGGTAGCGGCCCAGCGCCTGCGGGGCCAGCGCCGCCTGCTCGACCTGGTTGACGCAGCCGATGCCCAGCGCGATCAGCAGCAGCGCCGGCGCCAGGTCGCGCCAGCGGTAATGGCCGTCGCGCGCCGCGTTGCGGTGGTTGGAGCAGACCGCGATCACCACCGGCAGCGTGCCGATGATCATCGTGGGCAGCGGCCCGCCGGCGCGCTGAATCGCGGCGGCCAGCGTCAGGTAGTAGAGGAAGTTGCCGATCGCGCTGAGCTTGACCGCGTCCGTCCAGTCGGCCCGCGTCAGCCGGCGCAGCTCGCGCCAGTCGATCAAGGCCAGCGGCAGCGCCAGCAGGCCGAAGGCCAGGTAGCGGCCGGCCATCAGCATGGCGGCGGGGTAGTCGGGCAGCAACAGCGGCGTGACGAAGACCAGGCCCCACATGAGGCCGGCGGCGAGCGCGAACAGGAATCCGGACAGCATGCGGCGCAGTGTCGCGCCGCGTCAGGCCCGGCGTCTTGTACCGAGTTGCTGCTGGTAGCGCGCCGGGGTGACGCCGTAACGGCGCGCGAAGCTGCGCGTCAGGTGCGCCTGGTCGGTCAGCCCGACGGCGGCCGCGATCTGCGCCGGCGCATGGCCGGCGGCGAGCTGGCGTTTGGCTTCGTTGAGCCGCAGCGCCATCAGCGCCTGCTGCGGCGTCGCATGGTGCTGCGCCTTGAAGCTGCGCAGGAAATGGAAGGGGCTGAGCCCGGCGACGGCGGCCAGCCGGGCGGTGTCCAGCGACTCGTCCAGGTGGGCCCGCATGTGCTCGATCACCGGCGCGAACCGCGGCGCGGCGCCCTCGGGCCGCACCGGCGCGCGATGGGCGTGGCGGCTCAGGCCCTGGACCAGCTCGAGCAGCGCGCTGTCGAAGGCCAGCGGCTCGCGGGCGCGCCACAGCGCGGCGATCAGCGCCGCAGCCTGCGTCGCGGCCGCCGCGTCGTGCGCCACCGCGGCGTCGAAGCGCCAGGCGGGACCGCCGTACAGCTCGGAGAGCAGCTGCTCGTCGAGGTAGACCATGCGGTAGCCCCAGGCATCGGCGGTGGCGGCCTCGCCGGTGTGGATGTCCTCGGGATTCATCAGCATCAGCGTGGCGCGCGGCGCGAGGTGCTCGCCGCCGCGCCAGCGGAAGCGGCCCACGCCGTCCGTGATCGCGCCCAGGCCGTAGGCCTCGTGCGTGTGCGGCTCGAAGCTGTGCCGCAGGATGTGGGCGTGGTACAGCTCCACGCCCGCGCGGTGCGCGGGGCGACGGTACTGGGCCTGATCCTCGGGATGCTCGAACGCCGTGGGCATGGGCGGGAGTCTATGCCCGGCCCGCCGGTTCAGAGCAACCCGGGCGTCATGCCGGTCCAGCGCTTGAACGAGCGCCGGAAGTTGCTCTTGTCGTGGAAGCCCAGCGTGCGCGCCACCGCCTCGCCGCGCTGACCGCGCAGCAGCATCAGGTAGAGCGCCGCGTGCGCGCGGACCTGGTCGAGTTGCGCCTGGTGATGGGTGCCGAGCTGGGCCAGTTGCCGCTTCAGCGTGGCGGGGCTGACGCCGAAGCGCTGCGCGCTGCGCTCCAGCGACGGATCGCCGCCGACCTCGCCCAGCAGGTGGTCGTAGAGCACGGCGAGCTGCCCGCGCCAGGCGGCCTGCGGATCGGCGCCCTGCCCCAGCGCGCCGAGCGCCATCGCCGCGCGGCCGGCCGTCGCCGCCGACCAGGGCTCGACGGCCGCCGACAGTGGCAGCCGCATCGCGTCGACCTGGCAGCCGAAGTGCAGCGCCGGGCCGAGGTAGGCCGCGTGCCGCGACAGCTCGCGCGGCCGCGTGCGATTGAAGCTGAAGCGCCAGGGCAGCGCCCGGCCGCCGCCCAGCCACTGCGCCATCGCGACGACCGCGCTCATCTGCATGTCCACCAGCAGCGGCTGCAGGCTGGGCGGCGCGCCGCAGGCCTCGGTCCAGACCAGCAGCAACTCGTCGGCACTCTCCACCAGCCGCGGCGTCAGCAGCGGCGACAGCCGCGCGGGCCAGGCGCACAGCACGCGCAGCGCCTGGCGCAGGTCGCCGGCCTGCTGCAGCGCCTGGCTGGCCAGGCCGTAATGGCCCGGGAGGCTCAACTGGCCGACGACGAAACCCACGTCGCCCGCCAGCGGCTGCAAGGCCGCCAGCATCGACAGCAGCTGGCGCGCGGACAGCGCCTGGCCCGGCATCACGCCGCAGCGGCCCAGCCATTCGGCCGGATCGATGCCGCGGCTGCGGGCGAACTCGGCCAGTAGCGCGCCCTGATAGGCCCAGGGGATGAAGGCGTGGTCGGCGCCATAGGCGGTCGCCGCGCCCGCCGGCAGCGCCTGGCGCAGCGCGGAAAGCGCGTCGTCGGGCTCGGGCGCCGCGCGGGTGGGCGCGCTCACCGCAGCCGCTCCAGCAGGCGCAGCAGTTGCGCCTCGCCGTCCTCGTCGGGATCCAGCGTCGCGCTGGCCATGCGGGCGCCCAGCCGCGCCCGGGTGCGCCCGTCCGCGCAGGGATGCACATGCGCGGACAGCGCCGCCAGCAGGTCGCCCGGCAGCGCCGAGTCCGCATTCGGCAGCAGCGCGACGAAACGGTCCGCCGCGTAACGGCACAGCAGGTCGCCCTCGCGCAGTTGCAGCAGCAGCAAGGGCCCGGTGGCCTGCAGCAGCCGCTCCGACTCCGCCAGCCCATGCTGGCGCGCCAGCGCGGGCAGGTCCTGCCAGCCCAGCATCACCAGCGTCGTCGGCGCGGCGGGCGCGCGCCGCAGGCGCTCGATCTGCGCGAGCAGGTAGGCGCCGTCGCCCAGCTGCGTCAGCCCGTCGATCTGCGCGTGTTCCCGGTAGCCGCGCTCGCGGCCGGCACGCAGCGCGTTCAGCGCCAGCTGTTCCTGCCGCCACAGGTGCAAGCCGAAGGTCAGCCCGGTCATGCCGACGACGTGGCAGGTGGATTCCATCCCCATCAGCAGCGTGAACGCGCGCGGGAACTTCCAGAACTCGTCCATCAGGTCCGCCCAGCCACCCAGCAGCATCCCCGCCAGCCCCAGGCACAGCCAGGTGGTGACGCGGCCGGCGGGCCGGCTCGCGCGCAGCTGCACCAGCCAGAGCGCCAGCATCGCCACGATCAGCGATTCGCTGAGGATGTCGACCCAGCGCCACTGCGCCAGCGGCTTGGCGACGGCCCAGTAGCCGAAGGACCAGGTGACGGCAGCCATCGCCAGCAGCAGCCCATGGCCGAAATGGCGCGAGCCCGCGACCGGCGCGAGCACCAGCGGCGGACGCGGCAGCACGACTTTCATGGCGCGCGATGCTAGGCAGCGTTTGTGACAGTCGCCGTCACACGCGGCGCCGGGGGTCGGATCGGCTCACGCGCCGGGCCTGGCGGAGCCGTCCGGGCCGCGACGCGTCGAGAATCCCACGCTGTCACGGACCCGCCATCCCGGCTTCCTAACGTGCGCCGCCATCCGTGACTCACCCACCTCCTCCCATGCGCACGCCGCCCCGCCCGACGCTCCTCGCCCTGTGCCTGTCCAGCCTCTTCGCCGCCGCGCCCGGTTGGGCGCAGCAGGCTGCCGACACCCGTCCCGATACGCGTCCTGACACGCGCCCTGAGGCCGCCGCCGACCTCCGCAAGGACGCCCGCGCGGACGCGCCCGCCGCCAAGGACGCGAAGGCCGACGCCCGCAAGCTCGACACCGTCGTGACGGTGGGCCAGGCGGCGGCGCTGCGCTCCGCGCTGGACAAGCAGTCCGCGGCGCCCGGCATCGTCAACATCGTGCATGCCGACGGCATCGGCCAGCTGCCCGACAACAACGCCGCCGAAGCGCTGGCCCGCATGCCGGGCGTGTCGGTGGAGCGCGACCAGGGCGAAGGCCGCTTCATCCGGGTCCGCGGCCTGGGGCCGGACTACAACGCGGTCAACATCAACGGCGCGCTCACGCCCGCCTCCGAGTCCGACCGCCGCGCCCCCGGCCTGGACCTGGTGCCCGCGGGCCTGATCCGCTCGCTGGAGGTGCAGAAGACGCTGACGCCGGACCAGGACGCCAACTCGCTGGGCGGCACGGTGACGGTGCGCACGCTCAGCGCCTTCGACCAGCCGGGCCGGCTGTTCACGATGGAACTCGGCGCCAACCACGACGCCAATGCCGGCAGGACCCGGCCGCGCGGCTCGGTCGCCTTCGCCGACCGCTTCGCCGGCGGCACGCTGGGCGTGGCGCTGGCGCTGTCGGCCGACCAGCGCCGCTTCGCCAGCGACAACGTCGAGACCGGCGGCGACTGGGACGGCGACAAGCTGGCCAGCTTCGAGCTGCGCCGCTACACCATCACCCGCGAGCGCGTCGGCGCGGCGCTGAACCTGGACTTCAAGCCGGACGAGGCCTCGCTGGTCTACCTGCGCAGCTTCAGCAGCCGCTTCACCGACCAGGAGCAGCGCCAGTCGATCGCGATCGAGTTCGACGAGCCGCTGGCGCCCGGCGAGACCGGCGACGGCACCGTCAGCCGCGGCCTGAAGGCGCGGCGCGAGATCAACAAGTCCAGCGCCGTGGTGCTGGGCAGCGAGCTCAGCCGCGGCGACTGGAAGTTCTGGGCCGAGGCCGGTGCCGGCCGCGCCAGCGAGGACAAGCCCGACACGCTGGCCTCGTCCTCCTTCACCGCGGACTTCTCCGGCCTGGGCTACACCGACACCGTCCGGCCGATGCCCACGGCGGTGGCCGGGCTGGGCGACGCCTCGCGATACGCCTTCAACAAGGCCAAGGTGGAGCAGAGCAGCGCCACCGACCGGGTGCGCCACCTGAAGGCCGACGTGCAGCGCGAGTTCGACCTGGGCGGCTGGGACCTCGACCTCAAGACCGGCCTGAAGGCGATGCGCCGCGACAAGGACAACGCGCAGGAGACCTACGCGCCCAGCGCCAAGGTGCTGAAGAAGGCGCCGTACAACGTCCCCTCGGCGCAGCTGGGGCTGGGCCAGTTCGTCGGCGGCGGCGAGGTCGACTACCCGTGGACCGCGTTCGGGCCCGGCATCGACGCCGGCAAGCTGCGCGGCCTGTACGGCGCCTATGACCTGAACGCGTTCCGCGACGCGGTCGACTCGTCGGTCAACGACTACACGATGAAGGAGCGCACCGACGCCGGTTACCTGCAGGCGACGCTGGAGTGCGGCGGCACGCAGTGGCTGGTCGGCGTGCGCCACGAGCGCGTGCGCTTCACCGCCGACGGCACCGCCTGGAAGGACGGCGTGCTGAGCGCGGTGCACCAGGACACGCGCTCGCGCCACTGGCTGCCGGCGGTGCTGCTGCGCCAGAAGCTCAATGAAGGCCTGGTGCTGCGCGCGGCGCTGACGCACGCGGTGGTGCGGCCGGCCTTTGGCCAACTGAGCCCGGGCGTGACCGTCGACGGCGACGAGGCCACCATCGGCAACCCGCTGCTCAAGCCGCTGCGCGCGCGCAACCTGGACCTCGGCCTGGAGCAGAGACTGGGACGGGACGGGGTGCTGTCGGCCGCGCTGTTCCACAAGAAGATCCGCGACTTCGCCTTCCAGACCGACCTGGCCGGCACGCCGGGCTGGGAGGACTTCAGCCATGTCGAGTCCTTCGCCAACGGCGGCGACGCGACGGTGCGTGGGCTGGAGCTCTCCTGGAGCCAGGCGCTGAGCACGCTGCCGGCGCCGTGGAACGGCTTGGTCGTCGGGGCCAACGGCAGCTTCGTGAAGTCGCGCGCGACCATCGGCGGCTATGACGAGGGCCGCTTCGTCAGCCGGCGCATCGCGCTGCCGAGCCAGTCCGACCGCAGCATCAACCTCAGCCTGGGCTGGGAGTCGCCGGCCTTCGGCGCGCGCATCGCGCTGAACCACAAGTCGCCCTACCTGCTCGAGGTCGGCGACGTGCTGGACGCGGCGCAGGACCGCAAGGTCGACACGCAGAACCAGATCGACGCGTCGATGCGCATCCAGCTCACGAAGCAGCTGCAACTGCAGTTCGAGGCGCTCAACTTGAGCAACGAACGCTATTACGTCTACCAGGGCAGCAAGGCCTTCAACACCCAGTACGAGCAGTACGGGCGGGCCTACAAGCTCAGCCTGAAGCTGGCGATGTTCTGAAGGAGCGGCAGGTCATGACGATGAAGACGATGAGGACTCCCCGCGCCGCTGGGGTGACGATCCGGGCGCTCCTGGCGACGGCTGTTGCGGCTGCGGGCGCGTTCGTCCCGATCGCTCAGGCGGCTTCTGGACCGGGAACGACAACGGGCACGGCAGCAACGTCGACCGCGCCGGTGCTCGAGCTGGGCAAGAACGGCCTGCGACTGCTCGACGCCGTGGGCCAGCCGGTGGACGAGTTCAGCGTCCGCGCGAAGCGCTGGGATCGACGCCGGCTCGCCGACGGCACGACCGTCGCGCTGCTGCAGGACGCCGACACCGGCGTCCTTCGCCTGATCGAGGTGCGGGGCCAGCGCCTGCGCGAGCGCGGCCAGTGGGCGGCGCCGGCCATCGACGTCGAGGCGATCTGTCTCTACCTCGAGCCGCGCCAGCAGACGCTCCAGGCCTTCCTGCTCGGCAGCGATGGCTTGTCGGAGCAATGGCTGCTGACCCCGCCGCCCGTCGACCCGGCCAAGCGTCGCTCGAGCAGCACGAGCAGCACGAGCGGCTCGACGGGCACGAGCGGTCGCCTGGTCGCGCGCTCGCCGATGCCGGCCCAGGTGCTGCGCCAGCTGGCGACGATCCCGGACGCCAAGGGCTGCGCGGTGCGCGACGACGAGGCGACGCTGTACATCGCCGAGGCCGACGTGGGCCTGTGGGCCTTCGAGGCCGACGCCGAGCGCTCGGGCCGCGCGCTGGTCGCGCCGGGGCTGGCGCCCAAGGACCTGGCGCTCTGGCTCGAGGCCCGCGCGGCGCGTCCCCGCCCGGTGATCCCGGTCGCGGTCCCCTCGGCGCAGACCGAGCCGGTGCGGGGCGGCGGCGACGCCGCGGACGATCCCGCCATCTGGGTCCATCCGACGCAGCCCACGCGCAGCCGCATCCTGGGCACCGACAAGAAGCGCGGCCTGGCGGTCTACGACCTGCAGGGGCGCGAGAGGCAGTTCCTGCCGGTCGGCCGCGTCAACAACGTCGACCTGCGGCAGCGCCTGCGCCACGACGGCCGCGACTGGGACCTGGCCGTCGCCACGCAGCGCGACCGTCACAGCGTGCTGCTGTTCGGCATCGACGGCGGCGGCCGCGTGAGCACCCTGGCCGAGTTGCCGACCGGGCTGGACGAGGTCTACGGCGTCTGCGCCGGACGCAACCCCGCGGGCGGTCTCGACGTGTTCGTCAACGACAAGGACGGGCGCCTGCTGCAGCTGCGGGTGGCGCGCAGCGCCGGCGCCTGGTCGGCCACGACGGTCGCCACGATGCGGCTGGCCTCGCAGCCGGAAGGCTGCGTGGTCGACGAGCCGGGCCGGCAGCTCTTCGTCGGCGAGGAGAAGCGCGGGCTGTGGCGCGTCGCGCTGGACGCGGATGGCCGGCTGGGCGACGCCGCGCTGATCCTGCCGGTCGGGGAGACGCTGCATGCCGATGTCGAGGGCATGGCGGTGCATCGCAGCGCCCAGGGCGCGTGGCTGGTCGTGTCCTCCCAGGGCGACGACAGCTATGTGCTGCTCGACGCGGACGCGCCCCATGCGGTCCGGGGACGCTTCCGCGTCGGCCTGAACCCGGCCCGCGGCATCGACGCGGCATCGGAGACCGACGGACTGGACGTCAGCGCGGCCGCGCTCGGCGGCGAGTACGGCCAGGGACTGCTCGTCGTCCAGGACGGCCACAAGCGCTGGCCGATGGGACGGCAGAACTTCAAGCTGGTGCCGTGGCAGGCGGTGATGCGCGCGGTTGAGCCCCCGGCGTCATGCGATGGTTGCCCGGCCTCGCGCGAAGCCCGATGATCGCGACCCTTTCAATCGGGCCCCGGCCCACGCCTCGACCTCGCGCATGTCCTCTGAAATCGTCGTCCGCCCGATCGCCCCGTCCGACCTCGCCGCCTGGCGTCCGCTCTGGGACGGCTACAACGCCTTCTATGGCCGCGCCGGCGAGACCGCCCTGCCCGAGGCGGTGACGGCCTCGACCTGGGCACGCTTCTTCGAAGAACGCGAGCCGGTACACGCCTTCGTCGCCGAGCTCGACGGGCGGCTGGTCGGCCTGACGCATTACCTCTTCCACCGCAGCACGACCCGCATCGAGGACACCTGCTACCTGCAGGACCTGTTCACCGCCGAGGATGTCCGCGGCCGCGGCGTCGGCCGCGCGCTGATCGCGGCGGTCACCGCGGCGGTGCAGGCGCGCGGCGGGCATCGCCTCTACTGGCAGACGCACACGACCAACGCGGCCGGGCGCGCGCTGTACGACCGCGTCGCGGAGCACAAGGGCTTCCTGATCTACGGCCAGGATTTCTGAGCGGGGCTTCAGAGCGGGGCTTCTGAACGAGCCCGATGGCGGGCAGCGGCCCGCCGGACGGGTCGAGAGCAGGCGCGCGCTCAGCAGCGGCGCCGGCGCAGGTCCTGGCGGGCGCTCTCGGCCAGGTCGGCGCCGCGCAGGCCGCCCTCCGGGAAGGAGGCCGTGCCCATCTGCAGGCGCACCTGCAGCAACCGCGTGTCCACGCCGTACGGGCTGTTCAGCGCCGGGGCCAGGCGCTGCTGCACCAGGTGGGCCTCGCGCAGGCCGGCGTCCAGCAGCAGCACGGCGAAACTGGTCTCGCCCACCTGCAGGACCATGTCGGTCCCGCGCACCCGGCTGCGCAGGCGGCGACCCACCGCCGTCATCAGCTGCGACCGGGCCTCGAGCGCCGCGACACGTTCCGCGCCGGCCTCGCCCTCATCGGCAGCTGGCGGCTCGCCCGACGCCGGGGGGGCCAGGGTCGCGTCGTCCTCGGCATCGGCCGGCGCCGCCTCCAGCCAGAGCACCGACAGGTGACCGCCATAGCGGCGGCACTGCGTCAGCTGGCGCGAGATCATGAGGCCGAACTCGGCCAGCGAATCGACGCGGGGCAGCCACAGCGCCGGCGTCTGTCGCGCCGGCTTGGCAGGCACCGCCTGGCCCTCCTCCATGGCGGCGGACGCGACGATGGCGGTGGACAGGCTCATGCGCGACAGCTCCAGGTCGAGGACGGATCCACGCCCGCGTGCGGCACCAGGCCGACCCGCGGGGAACGAATGAATGGGGTTGAGGACACGACCTGCTGAAGCAGCCCGATCCATGCCGGCCTCCCTTGCCACACTGACCAGCCGTGCCCTCACCTATCTAAAACGGATTCCTCACCGCCGTCCCGACATCCGCTCACAAAAATCTGCTGGGTAGAAACCCTTAAATTGATGTCGAGACCCACCGGTTTGCGTCATCCGTCGCCCAGTCTCCTGTAACAAGGTCATACGCCCCCGCTAGAGTTCCGCCTCATGAAGGACATCACCCAACTGCTGCACGAGGCCGGCCAAGGCGACCGGTCCGCCGCCGACCAAGTGGTGGCGCAGCTGTACGGCGACCTTCAGCGCCTGGCGCGGCAACGCATCCGGCAGGCCGGCGAGATGACGCTGCTGGACACCACCGCGCTGGTGCACGAGGCCTGGCTGCGCCTGGCGGGCGCGCAGGGCCAGACCTTCCCCGACCGGCGCCACTTCCTGGCCTACGCGGCGCGGACCATGCGGCACGTCGTCATCGACCTGGTGCGGGCGCGCCAGGCCGAGCGCCGCGGCGGCGATCAGCCCGACCTGACGCTCAACACGGCGGTGGTGGAGGGCGCGCCGCAATCCGACGACCACATCCTGCGCGTGCACGAGGCGCTGGAGGAGCTCGCGACCATCGACGCGCGGCTGGCGCAGGTGGTGGAGATGCGGTATTTCGGCGGCTTGCTGGAGCAGGAGATCGCGGAGGCGCTGGGCGTCACCGAACGGACCATCCAGCGCGACTGGCAGAAGGCGAGAATCCTGCTCTCGATGAGCCTCAAGGACTGACCCCCGGGTCGGCACCGCGCGGTCCGTCGATACCGCCCAAGATGCCCACGACGCCCAAGAATCCCAAGACGCCCGACGATGGACGCACTCGATAAACAGCGCTGGATCGCGCTGAGTCCGCTGCTCGACGAACTGCTCGACCTGGAGGAGCCCGCCCGGGGCCGCCGCCTCGCGGAGATCCGCGCCGGCGACGTCGCGATGGCCGAGCACCTGGAGGCGCTGCTGGCGCGCGATGCCGCGCTCGACGACGACCGCTTCCTCGAGCAGCCGGCCGCCGAGGTGCTGCAGGGGCCGGTGCCGTCGGCGGTGCCGCCGCTGGACTTCCGCGGCGAGACGCTCGGGCCCTATGAGCTCGAGCGCGAGCTCGGCCAGGGCGGCATGGGCGCGGTCTGGCTGGCGAGCCGGGCCGACGGCCGCTTCGAGGGCCAGGTGGCGGTCAAGTTCCTGAAGTCGGGGCTGTTCGGCAAGGGCGACAGCGGCCGCTTCGAGCGCGAGGGGCAGATCCTGGCGCGGCTGTCGCATCCGAACATCGCGCGGCTGCTGGACGCGGGCGTGCATCACGGGCACCAGCCCTACCTGGTGCTGGAGTATGTGGACGGCCTGCCGATCGACCGCCACTGCCAGGTCAACGGGCTGGACGTGGAGTCGCGGATCAAGCTGTTCCTGGACGTGCTGGCGGCGGTGGCGCATGCGCACCAGCGGCTGATCCTGCATCGCGACCTCAAGCCCAGCAACATCCTGGTCACGCATGACGGGCAGGTGAAGCTGCTGGACTTCGGCATCGCCAAGCTGCTGGACGACGCGACGCACTCGGGCGTGGCCACCGAGCTGACGCAGCGGGCCGGCAGCGCGTTCACGCCGCAGTACGCGGCGCCGGAGCAGGTGCAGCAGGCCGACGTCACGACGGCCACCGACGTGTACGCGCTGGGCGTGCTGCTGTACCAGATGCTGGGCGGCCGCCATCCGACGGCGGACGACACGCAGACTCACCTGGACCGGCTGCGGGCGGTGGTGGAGCTGGTGCCCAAGCGGCTGTCGGACGTGGCGAGCGACCAGCTCGACCCGGTGATCGCGCGGCAGGCCAAGCTGCTGCGGGGCGACCTGGACACGATCGTCGGCAAGGCGCTGAAGAAGAAGCCGTCGGAGCGGTATGCCAACGCGGAGTCGATGGCGGTGGACCTGCGGCACTGGCTGGCGCACGAGCCGATCACGGCGCGGCCGGACACGCGGCTGTACGTGCTGGGCCGCTTCGTACGGCGGCACCGCTGGAGCGTCGCGGCGAGCAGCGTGGCGGTGCTGGCGCTGGTGTCGCTGACGGGGCTGAGCGTGCTGCAGGCGCGGCGGGCGGAACGGGCGGAGCACCAGGCGCAGGAGCGACGGCAGCAGGCGGAGGACCTGCTGAGCTACATGCTGGGGGAGTTCGCCGACAAGCTGCGGCCGGTGGGGCGGCTGGAGTTGCTCGACAGCGTGGGGAGCAAGGCGCTGACGTATCTGGCGCAGGATCAGAACGCCACGCCGATGGAGCGGCTGCAACGCGCCAAGGCCTTGACGGTGATCGGTGAGGTCCGTGTCTCCAAGCGGAATCTGAAGGAGGCGCTGGAGCCGCTGCAGGCGGCACGCAAGCTGCTCGAGGGCGCCCCGCCCTCGCCCGACCTGACGGGCGAATGGCGCAAGGCGCAGGGCGCGGCGGCGTTCTGGGTCGGCCATGTCCATTACTACGCGCGCGAGCTCGACCGGGCGACTGAGGCCTGGCTCGCCTACCGGGACGCGGAACAGGCCTGGCTGGACGCGCAGCCTCGCAACCGCGAGGCGCTGATCGAGCTCTCCTACGCCTACAACAGCCTGGGCACCGCCAAGCTGGAGTTGGCGGACCTGCGCTCGGCGACGGCCTTCTTCCGCAAGTCCATCGAGCTCAAGAAACAGGGGCTGCAGGCACCCGCGGACGCCGGCAATGCCGCTGCGCGGATGGACCTGGCGGACAGCTTGAGCTGGCTCGGGACGACGCTGCTCTGGCAGGGGCTGGACCAGGCCGCCGCCCACACCTTCGCGGAAGGCGCGTCGCTGATCGTCGAAGTCCGACGCGACGCGCCGCAGGACGGCTGGGCCTATCGCGAGGCGATCATGCGTCGCTGGAAAGCGGAGGCGCTGGTCAACACCGGCCAGCGCGGCGCCGCCATCCAGGACGCCTCCACCGCCCGGAGCATCCTCGAGACGCTGGCCGCCAAAGATCCGTCCAATGTCCAATGGCAGATCAACCGGATCCGGATGCAGCTGCTGGACGTGGACGTCCACGGCAGCCTGATGCCGCCGCAGGAGCGCAAGGCCCGCCTCCAGACCGTCCGGCAGGCCCTGGACCTGCTCACGAAGGACGCCGAGCGCATCGACGGCCGGGTGCTCGACGCCTGGATGGTCTGGTCCACCCAGCAGGCACGGTCGCTCAGCCAGGACGGCGACATTGCCGCCGCACAAGCGGTGCTCGCGAACGCGGTGCAGCTGGTGCAGCCGACCCTCGACAAGCGGCCCCGCGAGGTGCGGATCCTGAGCGGGCTGCTACTCGTCCGGCAGCTGCAGATCGAATTGCTGAAGGGACGCACCAGCCCGGAGCAGGCACGCGAGCGACAGGCGGTATGCCAGGACGTTGTCGACAGGATCGAGAAGATGGCCGGCCTGATTCGGGTTCATCAGCAGATCACTCGCGCATGGGTTGATGCCCAATCCTGCTTGGGACAGGGAGGACGCGGAGACGTCAGGCAATCTGCCGAGTGGCTCGCGCGGGATCGATCAGGCATCGCTCCGACCTGACCATTACCAAAACTGCTCAAGGAGTGATTCGATGACCAACACGTTCTATGTCGCTGCCCAGGTCAGCGCCGATGGCAACTTCGCGGACTGCACGTACTACGCCGACCAGGCGGGCACCGAGCCCATCGAAGGTTCCACGCTCCACATTCCCCGCGACGCGGGCTCCTGCAACTTCGCTCAGGCCGACAACACCAGCCTGCTGCTGATCGGCGCCACCTTCAAGACGATCGGCTCCACGCCTGGCATGAACGGCAGCAATTTCTCGCCGGCCGATGACGAGAACGTCGTCACCTTCCCGATGCCGACGAACGGCTCGATCATCACCAAGGGCGTCATCCTGCTCTTCTCCACGCCGGGCCAGGTCGAGAACCTCTACCCGAGCAGCGATCCCCAGGTCCTGAACGACGGCCCGCTGACCTGCTGATCCCGTCGTCCGCGTCGATACGCAAAGGGCCGCATCGCGGCCCTTTGCTCATTCACGGGGCCCGACCAGCGCGGCCGCGGCCTCCTCCCCCATCACCCGTCCCAACCGGGACGGGTTCACCCGATCCATCACCCGCGCATCGAGCGTGAATTCCTTCTGCTGCGTATAGGCCACCGCGCCGATCCTCGGCTGGCTGCCGGCCGCCTGCGGGCCCAGCAGTCCCAGCACCGGGTACACCCGCAGCCGCGCGATCAGCAGCCCTTGCGCGACGTCGGCGAACAGCGCCGTCTCCAGCACCCGCGTGCAGCCGCGGCGCTGCACCTCGGCGAGCAGCCCTTGCAGGTTGCGCGGCAGGTCGGTCGCCGAAACCGGCAGCACCAGGTTGATCACCGGCAGCCCCGCCGCCGCCACCGGCTCGCGCACGGCGAGGTTGAAGGCGCCGTTGGCCTCGTCCCAGCGGCGATTGGCCGCCGGCTGCTCGGGATCGAAGTTGCGCCCCTGGCCGAACAGCAGCACGCACGGCGCGCCCGGCGCGGCGCTCGACGCGGACCCCGCGCCGGCCACGGCGGGCGCTTGCGCCATCGCGGGCGCGCCCGTCAGGAGCAGGACGGTCAGGGCGGCGATCTGAAACGCCTGTCGGAAGTGCGGTCTCGGCATGGGGCGGATTGTGCGTCGCCGGGCTCGCCGCACAATGGCCGCTTCGTCTGGCAGGAGAGAACGATGCGCGAGTGGACGAGCCTGGGCCCGCTGGGCACGGCAGCGGTGGCGGTAGTCGCGACAGTGGCGCTGGGCGGCTGCACGACGCTGCTCAAGGACCAGCGCCTGCAGCCCGGCGTCACGACCGGCGCCCAGGTGCAGCAGCTCTACGGCCCGCCGAGCCAGGTCTGGCCCGAGGCCGACGGCGGCCACACGCTGGAGTACGCCACCCAGCCCTTCGGCCGCACCTGCTACATGGTGCGGCTCGATGCGCAGGACCGCTTCGTGAGCGCGGTCGACGGCCTCTCGCCGGCGAGCCGCAACCGCATCGTGCCGGGCATGACGCCCGAGCAGGTGAACCGCATCCTCGGCCGCGAGCGCACCCGCGTGTTCTTCAAGCTCAGCGGCGAGGACGTCTGGGACTGGAACATCGAGCCCGAGATGAACGGCTACCTGCTGCGCTTCAACGTGCACTTCAAGAACGGCGTGGTGTTCCGCACCTCGCAGAGCGTGGTCTATCCGGACCGGCGGTTCTTCTGGGACGACTGAGCCGTCGGCGCTCGCGGTCTCCTCCCAAAGAGGGAACTCCACCCCGTCGCCTGTGACGGATTCAATACAGCCCCGGTCCAGCCACAGAACTGACAAGCGCCGCGGCGCACCCGCTCACTACACTCCCCGCCCTGGAGGGAGAGAAGGATGTCGAACCAATCCGTCGGCTTGGCGCCTCGCGCGCTGGCCATGGTCATCGACGGCGCGCTGATGCTCGCCGCGAGCACGCTGCTGATGTGGGCCGTCTATGGCGACCCGGTGTCCAAGTGGACCGACCTGCGTCCCGGCACGCTCGCCATCAACTGGCTGCTGCCGCTGATCGTCTGCGTGGTGTTCTGGAGCTGGCAGGGCGCCACGCCCGGCAAGCTGGTCGCCGGCATCAAGGTCGTCGACGCCCGCAGCGGCAAGCATCCCTCACCGCAGCAGGCCGCCCTGCGCTGGGTCGGTTATCTCGTGTCCGCGATCCCGCTGTTCGCCGGCTTCCTGTGGGCCCGCGTCGACGCCGAGGGCCGCACCTGGCACGACCGCCTCTCCCGCACCGCCGTCGAGCGCAGCCGCGAGGCGCCCGCCGACGGCGAAGGCCTGCTCATCGGCTACATCGCTAGCCACTGGCGCGGCGAGCAGAGCCTGGCCCAGAGCTTCTGGATCAACCACGTCCTGCTGACCTGGCCGGTCGCCGCCGGCGTGCAGGGCCTGGTCGCCTGGCTCGCGACCAAGAGCGAGGGCCTGCAGGGCGTCGCGATCGCGCTGCTGATCGCCTGGCCGCTGCTGATCGTCATCGAGGTCTGGAGCGCCGTCGGCACCTGGCGCTCGGTGCGCGGCTACGTCGACGCGGGCGGTTCCTACCTGATCTCCGGCCTGGCGCGGCTGTCGCTGCTGGGCTCGTTCCTGCAGATCGCCTTCTCGCTCGCGCTGGGCGTGTTCTCCGAATTCCCGGAGCTGTGGAAGCTCGCCCGCGGCATCGATCCGATCGGCAACGTGCGCCTGTCCGTCAGCGCCGACGGCCGCACCATGCAGTTCAACGGTCCGATCGGCGCCGGCGACGCGCATCGCCTGGGCACGCTGCTGGCGGCCTCGCCGGCGGTGCGGCTGCTCGAGGTCGCCTCGCCCGGCGGCCGCGTCACCGAGGCCGAACGCATGGTCGAGTTGATCCGCCAACGCGGCGTCGGCACCCGTGCGATCGGCAACTGCGAAAGCGCCTGCACGCTGGTCTTCCTGGCCGGCAACAAGCGCCAGCTCATGCCCGGCGCGCAGCTGGGCTTCCATCGCGCCAGCAGCGGCACCTTCAATCCGGCCTTCGACGAGATCGCCAATCAGGAACTCGCCCGCACCTACCGCCGCATGGAGCTGCCGGAGGACTTCATCGAGAAGACGCTCAGCACGCCGTCCAGACGCATGTGGTACCCCGCCGCCGAGGACCTGGTGCGCCATTCCCTGATCCTGCCGCCGCCGCGCACGCTGGACGTGGCGCTGCCGGAAGGCGACAAGCCCGGCCACTACGCGCCGCTGGTCGACTACGTCAACGCGCTGCGGGCGAGCGACGCGTGGTTCCAGCTCGACCAGCGTTTCCCCGGCCTGATCGACGACGCCGCTGGCCGCATGCGCAACGCCCACATGGCGCTGGCCGGATCGGAACACGCCGTCGCCGGCGCGCAGATCGCGGCCCAGGCGGCGCTCGCACCCAACGTGCGGGAGATGCTGCTGAACGGCTCGCGCGACCTGCGCCGGCGCTACCTGCAGGTGCTGCGCGCGCAGCTGACCGCGGCGCAGGCGCTGGGGGCGGACACCTGCCAGTCCTGGCTGTCGGGCTCGCCGGTGCCGCGCCGCCTGCTGCCGGAGGAAGCCATGGCCCTTGAGGCGCGTTGGCTGACCGAGTCCGCCGCCGAGACCGCGCCGCTACGCGCGCGTGCGCCGCAGGCGACGGCGCTGGAACTCGAGGTCGTGGCCCGGACCGTCGGCACCGCTGCCGCCGGCGCCTTCTCCAAGCTGTGGACCGACGGCGATGCCGGTCCCGCGCCCATCAGCTGCGAGCGCGCCAGCCTGGTGCTCAACCAGCTGCAGCGCAGCACGGCGGTCGCGCCGCGCGAACTGGCGGAACGCGTGGTGTTCCAGAACGTGCGCTGACCTACCGGGCGAGGCGGTCGGGGCGAGCCTCGCCATCACCGAGCTCTCACCAACAAGAAGGCCCTCCTGCGGAGGGCCTTTCCATTTCGGGCAGGCGGCGCGACCGGCGCCTCGGAGGAGGCGGATTCAGTCTTCGTCGCCGATCCCGGCGGCCGCCTTCGCCCGCATGCGCGCGTGGACGTAGGCGCCTTGCGGGACGTGCAGCAGGTCGGCGATGCGCCACATCGTGTGGCGCTCGATGTCGCCGAGTCGGCCGTCGGCATAGGCCACGCCCCACATCAGCTCGAGCAGGCGCAGCTTCTGCGGCATCTCCCAGCGCTCGTCGATCGGCGAGGTGAAGGCGAACAGGTCGGAGGCCGTGCGCGCGGTGCGCTCGGCTTGCGCGGTCAGCGCGTCGGCCTCGTCGTCGGAGATGGCGAACAGGGCGGTGAGGGCGCGATGGACCGCGGCGCGCTCGACACTGGAGAAATCAGCGTCCGCGCGCATGACTTCGACCAGCAGCACCGCCGCCGCGAGCGGCAGCGACGGCGTGCCGCCCCGCGAGCGCCCGAACGCGTCATCCGGCGCCAGCGTGTCGAAGAGGTCGATCAGCGACTTGAACATGGGCCGATGGTGGCATGCCGGTGGTTTCCGGCCTTATGCGCGCCTTAAGCGCCCCTCCTCACGTCGTCTCCAGCAGTTCAATCTGGAAGTTCTTCTTCCATTCGCTGCACATCTTTCGGAACGAACGACTGTTGGCGGCGGCAAGGTCCAAGTCGAACTTCGCGGAAAACGCGGGCTGGTCGGTCGTCTCGCCATAGCTGCGGGAGGCCATTCGTTCCTTGATCCAGCCTTTGGCATTCCGGGGCGATTCCGCGTCGATCTCATCGTTCGACGTCCACGCAAAACCTCGCACGCCATGCAGCGACTCCGCTGCGGCGATGAACCAGGCTTCGAACTCCCGATTGGGAATGACCACGGCGAAAGCGCGGTGGGGAATGACGGTCTCGGCCCTTGCCCTGATGTCTGCAGCCAGGTTGATCGGACAGGCGTCGTCGGCATCAAGCACGATCAGCACCCAGCCCTCCTCGCCGCACTTTGCCGCCGCCAGCAGGAGATGACGGCGGAACTCCTCCTCGCGATTCAGGAAGCGGTCTTTGTGGACCCGAATTGGCGTCAGCACGTTCACGAAATCCGCAGGGCCGAACCGCTCGTGCAGACGCCGCAAGACGATGGGCATCGCAGCGACCTCACCATCTCCTTCGACGATCGCGCACACCGACCTCATGAGCGGGATTCTCCAAAGAGTTCACCCTGGGAGAGGCTTTGGCGCTTGATCTCCGATGGATCGGGCATCAATTGATTCAGCCGCAGCAGCTCACCAGCGGAGAACAGGCGCTCTCGCAGCGCGGTGCGCGCGCCTTCGTCGATTGGCGCGATATGGGTCTCCCCGCCATCGGACGCGACGGCCAGCAGCGCCTCCGCGCCGATGCCTTCATCGTGCAGAAGATCCGGGCTGTGGCTGGTGACGATGATCTGCGTGTTTTCGGACGCACGCTGCAACGCCTCGCGGAGCGCCGCGCTCGCCGCCGGATGAAGCGCCGTCTCCGGCTCCTCGATGCCAACGAGTGTCGGCGCGTAATCCCGATTGCCCTGATAGAGCGCAGTCAGAACGCCCAATGCTCTCAAGGTGCCGTCCGACATGTTCTGCGCCATGAAGCGCCAAGGATGCTCGGAGCCCTTTGTCTCCTGGCTGAACTCCAAGGTCTCCATGTGACCGATCTGCTTGCGATGAATGCCGTGCACCATCGGCACCACGGTCCGGAGATATTCCTGGATGCGCTCCAATCCTTCGGGAGACACGCGCTCCAGATGGCCGATGACGCTGACAATGTTCTCGCCCACCGGCTTGAGCAGCTTTCCCTCCTGGGGCTTCTGCAACTCGCGCATGACCTTCGGGTTCAAGTTGTAGAACCCCATGGAGGTGAGTGCGTCATAGGCCGGACGGAAAGCAGCGACGCCTGACAGCGCCACCAGCGCGAGCCGATCCGGCGTCAAGGCAGGAAAGGTCGATTCGCTCGACGCCTTCACGATGCCCCTCTCGATGCGATAGGAGGGACCACTTCCCCGCTTTCCGATCAAGCACTCTTCGGCATGAACCAGATAGCTGCCGCCTGCCTGGGAGCTGACGCTGAATGCGTAATGCCCTTCTTGCCCCGAAGGCAGGATGAATTCGAGCCTCACGCCAAAGGTCATCGGATGGCCCGTCGACCGACGACGGACTTCGGCGAGCCCGCCCCGCTCGTTCAACGCGTTGTCCAGCGATCCACCCAGCGCGTCCCGAACGAGGTGCAGCGCATCGAGAAAATTGCTCTTGCCGGACCCGTTCGCCCCAACCAGATAGGTGAGCGGACGCAGCCGGACATCGCAGAAGCCGATGCTCTTGTAGTTGCGCAGCACGACGCGGGTCAGGAAGGGCACTTGCGTCATCTTGGAGCCTTGGTGATTCGCAGCAGCGGCGGAAACGAAAGGCAGATGCTACCCGCTCGGTCGCGCGCCCAAAAAGAATGCCGCCGAGGCAAGCCCCGGCGGCATTGGCATCACGCAGATCGCCGCTTCGCGGCGGCGGCAGGCTCAGCGCACCTTGCCTTCCTTCCAAGCCCCCAGCAGCTTCTCATAGGCGATCGTCTCGCCCTTGGGCTTCTCGTTGGCCAGCTTGGCCCACGGCGCGCCCTTGTCGGAGAGCCACTTCTTCGGGTCTTCCTTCTTGTTGAGCTTGGGCGCGCACTTGGCCATGCCGGCGCGCTCCAGCCGCGCCATCACCGCGTCCATCTCGTCCGCCAGCGTGTCCATCGCGGCCTGCGGCGTCTTCTCGCCGGTCACCGCCTGCGCCACGTTCTTCCACCACAGCTGCGCCAGCTTCGGATAGTCCGGCACGTTCGTGCCCGTGGGCGTCCACGCCACCCGCGCCGGCGAGCGGTAGAACTCGATCAGGCCGCCGTACTTGTTGGCGTTCTTGGTGAAGTAGTCGCTGCGGATGTCGCTGTCGCGGATGAAGGTCAGGCCCTGGATGCTCTTCTTCAGGCTCACCGTCTTGGCCGTCACGAACTGCGCATACAGCCAGGCCGCCGCCGTCCGGTTGGCGTCATGGCCGCTGAAGAAGGTCCAGCTGCCCACGTCCTGGTAACCGTTCTGCATGCCGGCCTTCCAGTACGGACCGTTCGGGCCGGGCGCCATGCGCCACTTTGGCGTGCCGTCGGCATTCACCACCGGCAGGCCCGGCTTGGTCATGTCCGCGGTGAAGGCCGTGTACCAGAAGATCTGCTGCGCGATCTGGCCCTGGGCCGGCACCGGGCCGGCCTCGCCGAAGGTCATGCCCGTCGCCTCCTTGGGCGCGTACTTCTTCATCCAGTCGACGTACTTCGTCAGCGCGTACACCGCCGCCGGCGAGTTGGTCGCGCCGCCGCGCGCCACCGACGCGCCCACCGGCGTGCACTTGTCGTCGGCCACGCGGATGCCCCATTCGTCCACCGGCATGCCGTTGGGAATGCCCTTGTCGGCCGAACCCGCCATCGACAGCCACGCATCAGTGAAGCGCCAGCCCAGCGACGGGTCCTTCTTGCCGTAGTCCATGTGGCCGTAGATCGGCTTGCCGTCGATGGTCTTCACGTCGTTGGTGAAGAACTCGGCGATGTCCTCGTAGGCGCTCCAGTTCAGCGGCACGCCCAGCTCGTAGCCGTACTTGGCCTTGAACTTGTCCTGCAAGTCCTTGCGCGCGAACAGGTCGGCCCGGAACCAGTACAGGTTGGCGAACTGCTGGTCGGGCAGCTGGTACAGCTTGCCGTCCGGCGCGGTCGTGAAGCTGGTGCCGATGAAGTCCTTCAGGTCCAGACCCGGATTCGTCCACTCCTTGCCCGCACCGCCCATGTAGTCGGTGAGGTTCATGATCTTGCCGTAGCGGAAATGCGTGCCGATCAGGTCGGAGTCCGAGATCCAGCCGTCATAGATGCTCTTGCCCGACTGCATCGAGGTCTGCAGCTTCTCGACGACGTCGCCTTCCTGGATCAGGTCATGCTTGACCGTGATGCCGGTGATCTCGCTGAAGGCCTTGGCCAGCACCTTGGACTCGTACTCGTGCGTGGTGATGGTCTCGGACACCACCGAGATCTCCTTCACGCCCTTGGCCTGCAGCTTCTTGGCCGCCTCGATGAACCACTTCATCTCGGCGGTCTGCTTGTCCTTGGACAGCGTCGACGGCTGGAACTCGCTGTCGATCCACTTCTTCGCCTCGGCCTCGCCGGCCCAGGCGGCGTTCGCTCCCAACGCCAGCAATGCGGCCACGGCCAGCGCGGAATACTTGCTCTTGTTCACGCTTGTCTCCTGTGTCTGTCGAATCTCCCCCTCTTGAGGACGAATCGCGGCTCCGGGGGAAGAGGAAGCCGAATTCCTTGAAGCTTCAATGAACTGTCAGCCCTTGCGCAGGATCAGGCCCAGCACCAGCATCGACAGGACGAAGCTGATCCACACGCTGGGCTCGGCCTCGAGCTTGAACCACTCGGCCATCTTCGCGCCCAGGCCGACGAAGGCCAGGTTGATGTACGCCGCCGCCAGCAGGCCGATGAACAGCCGGTCCCCGCGCGTCGTGCGCATCGGCAGCCAGCCCTTGCGCAGCGTCGTCGGCGACTTGATCTCCCACACCGTCATCCCGATCAGCATCAGCACCACGCAGCTGAAGAAGATCGCGACCGGCGTCGTCCACACCATCCAATCAAACATCGCGGACCTCCCTTACACCCGGCCCATCGCGAAACCCTTCGCGATGTAGTGGCGGACGAACCAGATGACGATGGCGCCCGGCACGATGGTCAGCGTGCCCGCGGCCGCGAGCGTCGACCAGTCCATGCCGGAAGCGCTCACCGTGCGCGTCATCGTCGCGACGATGGGCTTGGCGTCGACGCTGGTCAGCGTGCGCGCCAGCAGCAGCTCCACCCACGAGAACATGAAGCAGAAGAACGCCGCCACGCCCACGCCCGCCTTGATCAGCGGCAGGAACACCGTCAGGAAGAAGCGCGGGAAGCTGTAGCCGTCGATGTAGGCGGTCTCGTCGATCTCGCGCGGGATGCCGCTCATGAAGCCTTCCAGGATCCACACCGCCAGCGGCACGTTGAACAGCAGGTGCGCCAGCGCTACCGCCAGGTGCGTGTCCATCAGGCCCAGCGTCGTGTAGAGCTGGAAGAACGGCAGCAGGAACACCGCCGGCGGCGTCATCCGGTTGGTCAGCAGCCAGAAGAAGACATGCTTGTCGCCGAGGAAGGAGTAGCGGCTGAACGCGTAGGCCGCCGGCAGCGCCACGCTGATCGAGATCACCGTGTTGATCGCCACGTAGATCAGGCTGTTGATGTAGCCGCTGTACCAGGACGGATCGGTGAAGATCGTCCGGTAGCTGGCCAGCGAGAAGTGCTGCGGCCACAGGCTGAAGCTGGAGAGGATCTCCTCGTTCGTCTTGAAGCTCATGTTGACCATCCAGTAGATGGGCAACAGCGCGAAGAGCAGGTAGGCGATCAGGAAGATCGTGCGCTTGCGGAATCGGCGTTCATCCATGGGCCACCTCGCTCTTGTCTTGGGTGCCGAGCGCCTGCATCCAGTTGTAGAGGATGAAGCACAGCAGCAGGATGATCAGGAAGTAGATCAGCGAGAACGCCGCCGCCGGGCCGAGGTCGAACTGGCCGACCGCCTTCTGCGTCAGGTACTGGCTGAGGAAGGTCGTGGCGTTGCCGGGACCGCCGCCGGTGAGGACGAAGGGCTCGGTGTAGATCATGAAGCTGTCCATGAAGCGCAGCAGCACCGCGATCATCAGCACGCCCCGCATCTTGGGCAGCTGGATGTAGCGGAACACCGCGAACTTGCTGGCGCCGTCGATGCGCGCGGCCTGGTAGTAGGCGTCGGGGATGGAGCGCAGCCCGGCGAAGCACAGCAGCGCCACCAGCGGCGTCCAGTGCCAGACGTCCATGATCAGCACCGTGACCCAGGCGTCGGTGGCATCGCCGGTGTAGTTGTAGTCGACGCCCAGCGCCTGCAGCGACGCGCCCAGCAGCCCGATGTCGGCGCGGCCGTAGATCTGCCAGATCGTGCCGACGACGTTCCACGGAATCAGCAGCGACAGCGCGACGATCACCAGCACCGCCGAGGCCTTCCAGCCCTGCGCCGGCATCGACAGCGCCAGGCAGATGCCCAGCGGGATCTCGACCAGCAGCACCGCCAGCGAGAAGCCCAGCTGGCGCAGCAGCGCGCCGTGGAGCTCCTCGTCGCGCATGACCGCCGCGAACCACTCGGTGCCGACGAAGACGCGCCGCTCGGGCGAGATGATGTCCTGCACCGAGTAGTTCACCACCGTCATCAAGGGCAGGATGGCCGAGAAGGCCACGCACAGCAGCACGGGCAGGACCAGGAACCAGGCTTTCTGGTTGATGGGTTTCATGCGAGATCCTCCTGGCGCGCGCCGGCGGTCGCCGCGCTGGCGGCGATCAGCCGCTCGTCCGCGCCATAGAAGCAGGTGTGGGGATTGAGCACGCGCAGCGCGACCGTCGCGCCCGCGGGCGGTGGCGAGGCCTGCGCCGGCAGCCGCGCCTTCAGCGTGTGCGCGCCGGTGCGGGCCGTCAGCAGCCAGTAGGTGCCGATGTCCTGCACCTGCGCCACCACGCCGGTGATGCTGCCGGGCAGCGGCGGGACGCCGTCGCCGACCGCGTCGACCGCCACGTATTCCGGCCGGATGCCCAGCGAGAACGGCGTGCCGCGCGGCAACGCCGCGTCCAGCGCGACGCCACCGGTCGCCACCAGCTGGTCGGCGACGCGCAGCGCGCCGTGCTCGTCCAGCATCGCGGGCAGGAAGTTCATGCCCGGCGAGCCGATGAAGTGGCCGACGAAACGGTGGCTCGGCCGCTCGAAGAGCTCGCCCGCCGTGCCGACCTGCACCGCCCGTCCGCGCGTCATGACGACGACGCGATCGGCGAAGGTCAGCGCCTCGACCTGGTCGTGGGTCACGTAGACCAGCGTGAGCTTGAGCTCATGGTGGATCTGCTTGAGCTTGCGGCGCAGCTGCCACTTCAGATGCGGATCGATGACGGTCAGCGGCTCGTCGAAGAGCACCGCCGACACGTCTTCGCGCACCAGCCCGCGGCCCAGCGAGATCTTCTGCTTGGCGTCCGCCGACAGGCCCGACGCGCGCTGGTCCAGCTGGCCGTTGAGCTCCAGCATCTCGGCGATGCGGCCCACGCGCGCCTTGATGCGATCCGCCGGCACGCCGCGGTTGCGCAGCGGGAAGGCCAGGTTCTCGGCCACGGTCATCGTGTCGTAGATGACCGGGAACTGGAACACCTGCGCGATGTTGCGCTGCTGCGGCGTCAGCGTGGTCACGTCGCGGCCGTCGAATTTCACCGTGCCGTGCGAGGGCCGCAGCAGCCCGGAGACGATGTTCAGCATCGTCGTCTTGCCACAGCCCGACGGGCCCAGCAGCGCATACGCGCCGCCGTCCTCGAAGCTCATCTGCAGCGGCAGCAGCGCGTAGTCGCTGTCCTCCTTCGGATCGGGCCGGTAGGCGTGGGCCAGGTCCAGGTCGATGCGGGCCATCAGCGGCCTCCCCGGCGCTCGGGCGCCCGTGTCAGCAGGCCGGCCGCGTCGAAGACGTGGACATGGGCCGCGTTGAGGTACAGCGTCAGCGGTGCGCCGAGCTCGAAGTCGTGCACGCCGGTCAGCTGGGCGACGAGCTCGCCGATCTCGGTGCGCGCATGGACGAAGGTGTCGGAGCCGGAGATCTCGGCGAGTTCGACCTCGCCGCGGATCGCCAGGTCACCGGGCTGCGCGGTGACGCGCAGCGCATTGGCGCGCACGCCGACGGTGACGCCGCCCTGTCCCGGCAGCGCGAGTTCGACGCCCGGCCGCAGCTGCAGCCGGTCGCCCAGACCCTGCGCGATCACCAGGTTCATCGGCGGATCGCTGAAGGCGCGCGCGACGCGCAGCGACGCGGGACGGTGGAAGACCTCGGCGGTCGGGCCGTACTGCAGCAGCTCGCCGGCGTCCATCACCGCGGTGTAGCCGCCGAGCTGGAGCGCCTCGGCCGGCTCGGTGGTCGCGTAGACCACCGTCGACTCGCCGGCGGCGAAGAGCTGGCCGAGCTCCTCGCGGAGTTCCTCGCGCAGCTTGTAGTCCAGGTTCACCAGCGGCTCGTCCAGCAGCATCAGCGGCGCCTGCTTGGCCAGCGCCCGCGCCAGCGCGACGCGCTGCTGCTGGCCGCCGGAGAGCTGCGCGGGCAGCTTGTCCAGATGCATCTCGATGTGCAGCTTGGTGGCGAGCTCGTCCACGCGGCGGCGGATCGCGTCGCGGTCGAGCTGGCCGCGCGAGGGGCGCAATCGCAGCGGCGACGCGATGTTGTCGCGCACCGTCATCGACGGATAGTTGATGAACTGCTGGTAGACCATCGCCACGTCGCGCTGGCGCACCGGCCAGCCGGTGACGTCGGTGCCATCGACCATGACGGTGCCCTCGCTGGGCCGGTCCAGGCCCGCCATCAGCCGCATCAGCGTGGTCTTGCCGGCCTGCGTCGCGCCCAGCAGCACGGTGACCGCGTTCGGCACCAGCCGCAGGTCCATTGGATACAGGTGCTGCTGCGCGCCGACCTTGTGGCTCACGCCCTGCAGGCTCAGCTCCATGAGCTCGGCTCCATCGTTGTCTCTCTGTGCATGTCGTTGTCGTTTCGTCGCGCCTCGCGGCGTTTCCCAGCGCTGGCGGGCGCCGGTCGGCGCGCCGTTGCGCTTTATGGCGCGGGTGGCTCCCGTTGTCGCTCCCCGCGAACCCGCAGTCCCGACGGGCCACGGGGCGCAGGGTCAGGTCATGCGGCGGCGGCCGGCGGCTTGGCCCAGAGGTGCTCGCGCTCGGCGAACCACTGGACCACCGCCATCCGCTGCGCCTCGGTGTAATGCAGTCCCAGCTTGGAACGCCGCCACAGCACGTCGTCCGCCGCGCGCGCCCATTCCTCGCGGACCAGGTATTCGAGTTCCGCCTGGTGCAGGCCCGGGGCAATCTCCGGGCCGAGGTCCTCCAGTCGCTCCGCGCCGCCGAGCACCCGGCCGACGCGCGCGCCGTAGGCCCGCGCCAGGCGCCGCGCCAGCGACGGCGGCAGCCACGGGTGGCGCTGGCCGATCGCGGCGAGCAGGCGCTGGAAATCGGTGTCGGGCCGCTGCGGCGCGCCGATCCAGTCGCGCAGGTCGCCGCCGGGCAGGTGCGCATGTTCGGTCCAGGCGCGGCGCCGGTCGCCCAGCAGCGCGCCGATCAGGTCGGCCGCATCCTCGGCCAGCTTGCGGAAGGTGGTGATCTTGCCGCCCCACACGCTCAGCAGCGGCGCGCCGCCGTCGGCGTGGGTCTCCAGCAGGTAGTCGCGCGTGACCGCCGACGGGTCGCCGGACGCGTCGTCCAGCAGCGGCCGCACGCCGGCGTAGGTCCAGACCACGTCCGCGGCGCTGACCGGCTCGCGGAAGTAGCGGCTGGCCTGCTCGCAGAGGTAGGCGATCTCGCGCTCCTCGATGCGCGCCTTGCCGAAACCCGCCAGCGCATCGGGCGCGAGCTCCACGTCGGTCGTGCCGATCAGGGTGAAGTCGTCCTCGTAGGGGATGGCGAAGATGATGCGCTTGTCCGGGTTCTGGAAGATGTAGGCGTGGTCGTGGGTGAAGCGCTTGCGCACGATGATGTGGCTGCCCTTGACCAGGCGCAGGCTCTTGGTGGCCAGCGCCTCGCCGCGCGCCGGCGTGGCGACCTCGCGCAGGAAGCCCTCCGCCCACGGCCCGGCCGCGTTGACCAGCGCGCGGGCGCGCACCGTGCGTTCGCCGTCGGCGCAGCGCAGGGTCACGATCCAGTGGTCGGCGTGCCGCCGCGCCGCGGTGACCGTCGTGCGGGTATGCAGCACCGCGCCATGCTCGCGCGCGTCCAGCGCGTTCAGCAGCACCAGGCGGGCGTCGTCGACCCAGCCGTCGGAATAGACGAAGCCCTTCGTGTACGTGGCCTTGAGCGGCTCGCCGTAGGGCGAGTGGCGCAGGTCGACACCGGTGGAACCGGGCAGCACCTCGCGGCGCGCCAGGTGGTCGTACAGGAACAGGCCGATGCGGATCATCCAGGCCGGCCGCATCGCGGCGTCGTGCGGCATCACGAAGCGCAGCGGCCACATGATGTGCGGCGCGCTGCGCAGCAGCACCTCGCGCTCCTGCAGCGCCTTGCGCACCAGCGAGAACTCGTAGTACTCGAGGTAGCGCAGGCCGCCGTGGATCAGCTTGGTCGACGACGAGGAGGTGTGGGCCGCGAAGTCCGAGGCCTCCGCCAGCACGACCTTCCAGCCCCGGCCGGCCAGGTCCCGCGCGATGCCCGCGCCATTGATGCCGCCGCCGACGACGAACACGTCGCAGACGTTCGACGCGCTCGGCGCGCCCGGCGCGGCGGTGGCTGCGGGTTCGGTCGTCGTGGGGCTGGCGGTCATCGGGGCGGGATTCAAGCGGGTCTCCTGGGGAACGAATCGACGCGACGGCGGTTCGAAGGCCGTTGCGAAGTTCGCAATTCTGTTCTTCTTTTTTCTTTTTAGCGCGAATATGCGCGTTTCAGGCAAGGGTTTACCCGATCATTTGTTCGTTTTGGTTCCTTTAGCCTGCGCGCCATGAATCCCAACCCGCGTCAGAACGACCTGCTGCAAGAGGTGCGCGCCAATGGATCGGTGAGCGTCGAGGCGCTGGCCGAGAAATTCGGCGTCACCCTGCAGACCGTGCGCCGCGACGTGCAGCGCCTGGCCGAGGCCGGCCTGGTGCAGCGCTTCCACGGCGGCGTGCGCGTGCCCTCGTCGACCACCGAGAACATCGCCTACCGCCAGCGCCAGGCAATGCAGGCCGATGGCAAGGCCCGCATCGCGCGCGCCATCGCGGCGCGCATCCCGGCCGGCTGTTCGCTGATCCTGAACCTGGGCACGACGACCGAGGCGGTGGCGCATGCGCTGCTGCGCCACAAGGGCCTGCGGGTCATCACGAACAACCTCAACGTGGCGATGATCCTGAGCGACAACCCGGACTGCGAGCTCGTCATGGTGGGCGGCTCGGTGCGGCATCGCGACCGCGGCATCGTCGGCGAGGCGGCGGTCGACTTCATCCGCCAGTTCAAGGTGGACATCGGGCTGATCGGCATCTCGGGCATCGAGTCCGACGGCAGCCTGCGCGACTTCGACTACCGCGAGGTGATGGTGGCGCGGACCATCGTCGAGCATTCGCGCGAGGTGTGGGTGGCGGCCGACGCGACGAAATTCAACCGCCCGGCGATGGCCGAGGTGGCGCGGCTGCCGCAGATCGACGCGCTCTTCACCGACGAGCCGCCGCCCGAGCCCTTCCCGGCGCTGATGAGCGACGCCGGCGTGGAACTGGTGGTCGCGCCGTAGCATCGCGGCGGGCGTCCGCCACCGCGCCGTTCAAGCACACGACCAGCGAGACAAGTCATGACCTACCTGCTGGCCCTGGACCAGGGCACCTCCAGTTCGCGCGCGATCGTTTTCGATGCGCAAGGGCGCATCGTCGCGATGGCGCAGCGCGAGTTCCGCCAGATCTATCCGCAGCCCGGCTGGGTCGAGCACGACGCCGACGAGATCTGGGACACGCAGCTCGCCGTCGCGCGCGAGGTGCTGTCCAAGGCCTCGCTGAAGGCCGCCGACCTGAAGGCGCTGGGCATCACCAACCAGCGCGAGACCACGCTGGTGTGGAACCGCCGCACCGGCCGGCCCATCCACCATGCGATCGTCTGGCAGGACCGGCGCGCCGAGCCGCGCTGCGCCGAACTGCGCGAGCAGGGGCACGGCGCGCGGATCCAGGAGAAGACGGGGCTGGTCGTCGACGCCTACTTCTCCGGCACGAAGCTGCAGTGGATCCTCGACCACGTCAGCGGCGCGCGCGAGCAGGCCGAGCGCGGCGAGCTGGCCTTCGGCACGATCGACAGCTGGCTGATCTGGAAGCTGACCAACGGCGAGGTGCATGTCACCGACGTGAGCAATGCCTCGCGCACGATGCTGTTCAACGTGCGCGAGAACCGCTGGGACGAGGAGCTGCTGGCGCTGCTGGGCATCCCCGCGTCCCTGCTGCCGGAGGTGAAGCCGTCGGCGCATGAATTCGGCAAGGCGGCGCCGGAGCACCTGGGCGGCGCCCTCACCATCGGCGGCATCGGGGGCGACCAGCAGAGCGCGCTGTTCGGCCAGGCCTGCTTCGAGGCCGGCATGGCCAAGAACACCTACGGCACCGGCTGCTTCATGCTGATGCACACGGGAACGCGCTTCCAGACCAGCGCGAACGGGCTGATCACCACCAGCGCCGCGCAGATCGACGCGACGCCGCGCTACGCGCTGGAGGGCAGCGTCTTCATCGGCGGCGCGGTGGTGCAGTGGCTGCGCGACGGACTGAACGCGATCAAGGCGAGCGGCGAGGTGCAAGGGCTCGCGGAGAGCGTGCCGGACGCGGGCGGCGTGATGTTCGTGCCGGCCTTCACCGGGCTGGGCGCGCCCTACTGGGACGCGGAGGCGCGCGGCGCGATCGTGGGCCTGACACGGGGCTCGACGGTGGCGCACATCGCGCGCGCGGCGCTGGAGAGCATCGCGTTCCAGAGCGCGGCGCTGCTGCAGGCGATGAGCCGGGACGCGGTCGCGGCGGGCGGCGCGCCGGTGAGCGAGCTGCGGGTGGACGGCGGCGCCTGCGTGAACGACCTGCTGATGCAGTTCCAGGCGGACCTGCTGGGCATCCCGGTCGTGCGGCCCAAGGTGATCGAGACGACGGCGCTGGGCGCGGCCTACCTGGCCGGACTGACGGTCGGCGTCTACCGCAACCTCGACGACATCGGCCGCAACTGGCAGGCCGAGCGCGTGTTCCGCCCGACCCTGTCGCGCGACCGCGCCCAGGCGCTGATGGCGCAGTGGGAGCGCGCGGTGCGGCAGGCGTCGGCGCGATAGACCGTCGCGGGGTGCCCCTTTCGCGGGCCCCCGTCCGAGGGGCCGGCGCTCCCTCCTCAATGACTGATTTGAGGAAGTGCGGCTCGGGATCGGCATGCCTAGAGTGGCGGGCTTCTTTCGTTGAAACGACAAGGAGTCATCCATGGCCTCTCATTGCGTACGGAGCATCGGACCGGTCGCCACGATCGGCGAAGGCCTCCAGATCACCCTTCCGCAAGGCGTGCTGGACGCCCTTCGCATCGGCCCGGGCGACCAGGTGGAGTTTTTCCACGTCGCTCCGGACGAATTCCTTTTCTACGTGGCCACGCGGCCCTTGCCGATCGCAGGCATCGTTCCCACGCGCGTGCGCCGGCCCGTGACGATCGACGAGATGAATCACACCTTCGCCTCCATGGAGCGCCAGCGCCGTAAAAGCGCCAAGCGCAAGGAGAAGCGCAAGTGATGGTCGGCATCGATACCAACATCCTGGTCCGTTTCGTCACACGAGACGAACCCGTGCAGTACCGCGCGGCCAAATCGCTGCTCTCCAGCTTCACGCCGCAGGCGCCCGGCTACATCACCGTCCCGACGCTGGTGGAGCTGGTGTGGGTGCTGAACAAGAGCTGCAAGGTGAAACGCGACGAGGTCGCCCGCGCGTTGATCGAACTGCTGCGGGAGGGCGGACTGGTCTTCGAGCAGGTCGAGGACGTCATCGACGCCGTCGCGCGATTCCATGTGGGCCGAGCCGACTTCGCGGACTACCTGATCGAGCGACTGGGCCGGACTGCCGGCTGCGGATGCACCATGACCTTCGACCGCGATGCCGCCTCATGCGCGGGCATGAGGCTGCTGTCGGAGGACCGGGATCACAACCCCAACGACTCACCTGCCCCCAGAAGCGTGAGCACGCCCAGCACCGCGAAGATCGCCGCCGCGATGGCGTGAACCAGCCGCACCGGCAGCTTGTGCGCGAGCTTGCCACCCACCAGCACCGCCGGCACGTTGGCGATCATCATCCCCAGCGTCGTGCCCGCCACCACCATCCACAGGTCATTGAAGCGCGCCGCCAGCGCCACCGTCGCGATCTGCGTCTTGTCCCCCATCTCGGCCAGGAAGAACGCCACGACCGTCGTGCCCAGCACGCCCAGCCGGAACCTGCCGCCGGTTTCCTCTTCCTCGATCTTGTCGGGAATCAGCGTCCACACCGCCATCGCGATGAAGCCCAGGCCCAGCACCCAGCGCAAGGTCTGCGCGGAGACCTGCGTCGTGATCCAGCTGCCGACGGCGCCCGCGCAGGCGTGATTGACCAGCGTCGCGATCAGGATGCCGAGCACGATCGGCCCCGGTTTTCGAAAACGCGCCGCCAGGATGAAGGCCAGCAGTTGGGTCTTGTCGCCGATCTCGGCGAGGGCCACGAGGCCGGTGGAGATGAGGAAGGCTTCCATGAAGGACTCAGCGGCCGGAACGAACCCATGACCATGCCGCCGCCGGCCGCAGGTCCGGGGGCATGGTCAAAGGTCTCGCCAGGCTGGGAACCCGCGGGTTCCTGGCTACCTCGCGCCATGAGCCGAAGCTCAAGTCTGTTGACGCGGGTCTGCTGAATCGGCCCGTCGGGCGACGGGCGGGGTGCAGCGGCTACTCCCCAATGACAGCGCGCATTGTAGTCAGCGCCAGCCCGGGCCAGGCGCGCTGCGCCGGCGCCGGTGGGCCCGCATCGCCCAGAAGCAGCAATTGCGTGCGGTTGTCGCGCCAGCTGGCGGCCATCAGCAGCTGCAGCACCGGCGCGCTGATCGCTCTCACCCGCTGGGGCCATTGCAGGACCGCCTCCAGCTCCCCCGCCGCCATCGCCTGCGCCAGCAGCGCATCCGGCGCCTCCGCCAGCTGCGCCTGCCAGTCCCCCAGCGCGAGGGCCTGGGCCAACGCGAGATCCTCCGGCGTCACCGGCTCGTCCGCCAGCAGCGGCAGCTGCTCCCGCAAGCGTGCGAGTTGCTCCGGCACCGCCGCCACCGGCAGCGTCACGCCCATCCGCCAGCACAGCGCGCCGCCAAGCGATTCGATCTCGCTGTCCCAGGGCCAGGGGAGACGCGCGGCGATCCGTTGATGCATCAGCGTGCGCGCGAGTTCGCGCAGGCCCGGCGGCGTGCCGCGCGGCACTGGCGTCTGGACGATCAGCCGGCATCCCTGCCCTTGCGGCAATTGCAGGAACTGGGCGACGGCGGCGGCGGGCGTCGCAGTCGCCAGCGCGGGTGCTGGCGCCGGTCCGGCCGGCGCCTTGGGCACCCGCCAGTCGCCCATGAAGTCCTCGGCCAGACCGCGCGCGGCCTGCAGGCTCAGGTCGCCGGCGAACAGCAGCACCGCGCGTTCGGGCCGCCAGTACTGGCGATGGAAGCCCAGCACGTCCTCGCGCCGCAGGCGCTTCAGGCTGGCCGTCGTCTGCACCGGCTGCGCGCGGCCCCAGCACTGCCGCCGTGCCGCCCAGGGCGCGAGCAGCAGCGCGTCGGCGCGCCGCAGCACCAGCGCGTCGAGCGCCCGGCTGCGGATGTGCTCGAGCGCCTCGAAGGCCAGCAAGGGCCGCTGCGTCAGGTCGGCCATCAGGTTGACCGCGTCGTCGCATTGGTCCGGCAGCGCTTCCAGTGCGAGCTCGCAGGTGGACGGCGTCAGCGCCAGCCGCAGCGGCAGGCCGAGCAGGTCGCCCGCGTAGGCGATGTCGGCCGATTCCATCTCGTCGCCATCGCGCTTCGCGCCCTGCGCGAGCATCGAGAGCGCCACCTCCGCCAGGCCTTCCTTGCCGGCCGGATCGCGCAGCCAGCCGCCCTCGCCGATCAGGCGGATCGCGGTGCGCGGCGCCCCCGGCATCGGCAGCACGATGACGCGCAGTCCGTTCGGCAGCCTGGCTTGCTCGATCGCCAGCGGCGGCAGCGCGGTCGCGGGCGGCGCTTCCGGCGGGCGGTCGAAGCCGTCCTGCGCCAGCGCCGGCCAGGCCGTCGAGCCGGATGCGATCGCGGCGCCCACCATCAGTCCACGGCGATGCAGGTCGACCGTCATGCCGCGACTCCCGCGGCGGCGCCGACATCCGCCAGCAGCGTCAGCACCGGCGCCTGAACGACCTGGCGGCGCCAGAACTGCTGCACGTCGGCACCGCCGAGCTTGATCCACACCGCCATGTCCTTCGCCGCCGCGCCGGCATCGCCGCGCACCGCCCAGGCGGTGCCGAGCGCCCGGGCGAGCCGGTCGGCGGTCCACTCGGCCGACAGCGTCTCGCGCCGCAGCAGGGCCTTGGCCTTGCCGAGTTCCTCGTCGGTGATCGCCTCGTCGGCCAGCCGCAGCACTTCCTGCTGCAGGGCCTGCGCCAGCGGCGCCGCGGTCTGTCCGTGCGCCGCCAGCGCCTGCGCGACCAGCAGCCCCGCGTCGCGGTGTGAATCCAATCTCAGGCTGAGCTGATGCGCCAGCGCCTTCTCGTCGACCAGCGTGTCGGTGAGGCGGCCCGACCGCCCCAGCCCCAGCAGCGCCTGCGCGAGCTGCCAGGTCGGCAGCGACGGATCGTCGGCGCGCGGCACCTGCCACACCAGCGCGGCCGCCGGCAGCGGCGCTTGCGCCAGCGACAGCTTGAGCGTCTGGCTCTGGGGACGACGGGATTCGCGCAGCTCGCGCGGCTCGGCCACCGATGCCACGGGCGACGCGGGCGACGCAGCGGCGGGCGGCGTGACCGGCACGGCGGCGGGCCCGGAGGAGGACGAGGCCGGCAGCCCTGACGCCGGCGTTGCCGAGGCGGTCGGCGACACCGCCGGCGCGGCTGTCACGGCGGACGGCGGCATCGGCGGACGGATCGAGCCGAAGTAGTGCATCACCCAGCGCGCGAGCGCGCCCTCGTCGAACGCGCCAGTCACCACCAGCAGCGCGCGGTCGCAGCCGAACCGCGCGGCATGGAAGGCGCGCACGGCGTCGATGTCCAGGTCCTTGAGCTGCTCCGGATCGCCGAGCGCGCCGCGCTGGTACGGGTGCGTCAGGTAGCCGTGGCGCTGCACCGCGAGGTCCAGCCGCGCATAGGGGTTGAGCAGCGGCTCCTGCACCGCCTGGCGCAGTTGCTGCCGCGCGCTGGCCAGCGTCTCGGGATCCAGGCGGGGATTGCTCATCCGCTCGGCCTCGGCCCACAGCACGCGCTCGAGCTGCGGCGCGGGCACCACCGTCTGCAGCGCGGCGAAGTCCTCGTCGATCTCGATGCGGGTGCGCCCGCCCGCGCTGGCGATCAGGCGGTGGAACTGGCCCGGCTCCAGGTAGCGGCTGGCGCCGGCGATCAGCCGCAGCACCAGGTGCGACAGCCCGCTGCGGCCGGTGGGGTCGTCGCGGCCGCCGCAGCGATAGACGACGCGCACCGCGACCTGCGTGCCCGGGACCGGGCGCGCCAGCCAGAGCAGACCGTTGGGCAGCCGTTGCGGCTCGAGGGGCGGGGCACTCATGGCCGGCATCCTAGCTGCCAATCCGCTGTCAGCAGCCGGTCCGCATCATCGGCGCGACATCGTCCTGCCAGGCGGCCCACCCGAATCGGGGGCGCCCGGCCGGCGATCCGGGGCATGGGCCGCGCCGCTGCCCCGCCCAACGGGGACAAGCGCCCCGCTTTCATCGTCACTCCACGGAGGGCTTGCCATGAGCGCCATCAACTTCGCCTACACGATCGTCTACGTCGAGGACGTGGGCGCATCGCTGGACTTCTTCGAACGGGCATTCGGCCTGACGCGCCGTTTCCTGCACGAGTCCGGCGCCTATGGCGAGCTCGAGACCGGCGCCACCACCCTGTCCTTCGCGCGCCATGACATCGCGCGCGGCAACCTCGGCCAGGACTACCGCAAGGCCGCGGACGGCGCGCCGCTGGGGATGGAGATCGGGCTGTCCACGCCGGACGTGCCCGCCGCCTACGCGCGCGCCCTGGCCGCCGGCGCGCAAGGCCTGACCCCGCCGATGACCAAGCCCTGGGGCCAGGTAGTCGCCTACCTGCGCTGCCCCGACGGCACCCTGGTCGAGATCTGCACCCCGATCTGACCGGCGCCTAGGCGTCGTCCCGCGCGCCGGGCCGGGGCTCCACGACGATGCGCGCATGGCGCTGGAAGGTGAAGTACGCCCAGGCCCAGTCCGCGAAGACGCGGACCCGGTTGCGGAAACCGATCAGGAAATAGACGTGCACGAACAGCCAGAACAGCCACGCGGAGAACCCGCTGAACTGGATCGTCCCCAGGTCGGCGACCGCCGCCTTGCGGCCGATGGTCGCGAGGTTGCCGTAGTCGCGGTAGCGGAACGGCGGCTCCGAGCGCCCCTGCAGCCGGGCGAGGATCTGCCGCGCCGCATGCCGGCCGGCCTGCTTCGCGCCGGGGCTGACGCCCGGCACCGGCTTGCGGCTGCCGTCCTTCTCCAGGCTGGTCGCGGCGGCCATGTCGCCGACGACGTAGACCTCGGGATGGCCGGGGATGTTCATCTGCTCGTCGACGATCACCCGTCCCGCGCGGTCCAGCGGCACGCCCAGCGTGCGCGCCAGCGGCGAGGCGGCGACGCCGGCGGCCCACACCTTGGTGCGGGAAGCGATCCGTTCGCGGGTGCCGTCGGCGGTCTGGAGGTCCACGCCCTCCTCGTCGATGCCGACGACGCGGCAGCCGGTGCGCACCACCACGCCGATGCGCTCGAGCTGCGCCTGGGCCTGCGCCGACTGCGCCGGCTTGAAGGCGGCCAGCACCCGGTCCGAACCCTCCACCAGCAGCACCTGCGCGCGGCCCGGGTCGATGCGGCGGAACTCGTCACGCAGCGTGTGGCGGGCGATCTCGGCCAGCGTGCCGGCCATCTCCACGCCGGTGGGCCCGCCGCCGATGACGACGAAGTTGAGCCAGGGCGCGCGATCGGCGGGATCGGGCAGGGTCTCGGCGCGCTCGAAGGCGCTCAGCAATCGCGCGCGCAGCTGGAAGGCGTCGGCCAGCGTCTTGAGGCCCGGCGCATGCGCCTGCCACTGGTCGTTGCCGAAGTAGCTGTGCGTCGCGCCGGCGGCGGCGATCAGGTGGTCGTAGCGCAGGCGCTGGCCGTCACCGAGCACGACCTCGCGGGCCTGGACATCGATGGTTTCGACCTCGGCCATCAGCACCGTGAGGTTGCGCTGGTGGCGTCGCATGTGCCGGATCGGCGACGCGATCGACGGCGCGGTCAGGCCGGCCGTCGCGACCTGGTACAGCAGCGGCTGGAACAGGTGGTGGTTGCTGCGGTCGATCAAGGTGATGCGGACCGGGGCACCGTCGAGAACCTTGGTGGCCTCCAGGCCACCGAACCCGCAACCGATGATCACGACATGGGGAAGCGCAACATGTGGGTCAGCCATGCGGCACATCGTAGCGGGGATGACGACTCGGATAGGTGGGGCCCATCGCTGACAATGGTGGGATGCGCCGCGCCGACCGCCTGTTCCAGATCGTCCAACTCATCCGTGGGCGCCGTCTCACGACGGCCGAGTTCCTGTCCCAGCGGCTGGAGGTCTCGATCCGCACCGTCTATCGCGACGTGGCCGCGCTGCAGCAGCAGGGCGTGCCTATCGATGGCGAGGCGGGCGTCGGTTATCGGATGCGGGTCGGCTTCGAGCTGCCGCCGCTGATGTTCAGCGCCGAGGAAGCCCAATCGCTGGTCGCCGCGGTGCGGCTGGCCCAGCCGCAGCTCGATGCCGTGCTCGGCCAGCGCGCCGAGGAGGCGCTCGGCAAGATCTTCGCGGTGCTGCCCGGTTCGGCGCGCGCCGCCGCGGAGAGCCTGACCGTCTACGCGCCGCAGCGCGGCCTGGACAACGCCACCCGCGAACGCCTGACGCAGCTGCGCCTGGCCACCGAGTCCCGCACCAAGCTGCGGCTGCACTACCTCGACCTGAGCGAGCAGACCAGTTCCCGCGTCGTGCGGCCGCTGGCCTGCTTCTTCTGGGGACCGGTGTGGACCTTCTCGGCCTGGTGCGAGCTGCGCGAGGACTTCCGCAGCTTCCGCGTCGACCGGGTGCAGCAGCTGGAACTGCTGGAGGAACGTTTCCGCGACGAACCCGGCAAGACGCTCGCCGACCTGCAACGGCGCGAGAACGCGCGCGAGAACTGGGCCTAGCGGACGCCGGGCCTGCCGGGCCCCGGACGCGATGAGCGCCTCAGCGCAGCGCGACGCTCTGCGGCAGCGCCGCGGCGCGCGGCCGCCAGCGCAGCAGCGGCGCCTCGATCCAGCGATGGAAGGGCACCGCCGCCATGTTGCTCAGCAGCCAGGCCGCCAGCAGCGCCAGCGGCGCGAACCCGTCCAGCGTCTGGGCCGGGCTTTCGGCGCCGTGCTCGTAGATCGCGTTCACCAGCAGGCAGACCGGGAAGTGCACCAGGAAGAGCGCGTAGGCATGGCGCGCCAGCGTCTGCACCGGTGCCTGGCCGTGCCGCTGGAACCACGCCGGCAGCGTGCCGCGGTGCCACAGCGCGATGACCGCCGCGGTCAGCGCGGCCACGACCAGGCGCTCGCGGAACTCCAGCGCCAGCGCGACGACCATCAAGCCGCCCAGCGCCAGCAGCCCGGCGCGGCGCATGCGGGGCGTCCAGCCCTGGCACCAGCAGAGCAGCACGCCCAGGCCGTAGGCGCCGAAGAAGTAGACGGCACAGGCGTCCAGCTCGGCCATCCGGTTGAACTGGAGCAGCGACGCCGCGCACAGGGCGCCGACCAGCGCCAGCGCGAGGCCCTGGCGTCTGGCGCCAGGCAGCGGCAGGCAGCGCAGGCCCCACATCACCAGCAGCAGCAGCGCGAAGAGCTGGAAGTCGATCGCCACGTACCAGGCGCCGACGGTGAGCGCCTCGACCGGCAGCAGGTCCTGCAGCAGCAGCGCATGGGCCAGGATCTGCGCCAGTTCCACCTGTTCCGGCACCAGGTCCGGCAGCAGGGGCGCCACCACCCAGGAACTCAGCAGCGTCAGCCCGACGGCGGTCATGAACGGCGGCACCAGGCGCCAGTAGCGCTGGGCCAGCAGCGCCGGCGCCGAGCGGCGCAGCTGCGGCTCCTGCGCCGCGAGCGCCCGCGCGCTCAGGTAGCCGCCCAGCACCAGGAAGACCTGCACCGCCATGCGCCCGTAGTCGTAGAGCCAGCCGGTCAGCAACGGGAACAGCCGGTGCATGGCTTCGGCGATCGGTCCGTAGACCGACAGGTGATGCAACACGATCAGTTGCGCGGCGGTGGCGCGCAGCGCGTCCAGCGGGAACAGGCGAGAGGCCATCGGGAATCGGCGGAAAGCAGTCGCCGACGAGCCTGGGTCTCGCTCGGCGCAAAAACGAATCGGCCACCGCAAGGTGGCCGTTGAGGCGCCAATTCTATAAGCAAATCAACGAGTTACATCGAGTTCGTTTGCATCACGCCAGGTGCACCGCCGCATGACAGCGGACTCACATCAGGCCAACGCCACGCTCACGACATGTTCACATTCCGCTCACGACGACCGCCACGTCGCCATGAGGAAGCCGAGCGCTCACCGCTTGGCGCGCGAGCCGCGCGCACGGGGCTTGGGCGGCGGGAACAAGGTGCCGTTGAACATCGCGGCGAACCAGCCCAGGTACCAGTCGACGAGGCGCTGCGGCCAGGGCTTGGGCGGCGCCTTCACCGGCCGGGGGCGGTCGGACGGATGGCGGCGCTCGACGGCGGCGGCGATGCCGGCGAGCCGCTCGCGCAGCGCCATCAGGCCGGCGACCTTGGTGGGGGTCTCGCGCTCGGCCTGGATCACGAGCGCCACATGCAGCAGCGCGCGGTCCTCGCCCAGCGAGGCCAGCCGCAGCTGCGCCTGGCCTTCGACCTTGCCGGTGCGAGGGCCGCGGCCGTCGATGCGCAGGCGCAGGCGGCTGGGGACCTCGAGGTCGAGGACGGTCACGACGCCCTCGAAGCCGGGCAGCGCCAGCACGTAGGACCGCGGCGCGTCGCCGGTCGCTAGACGGGCGCCGTCGGGCAGGCTGTCGGCGAGCAGGGCCAGGTCATGCAGCGCGCGCCAGGCCAGGGCCTGGGACACGGGCAGGACCAGGTCGTCGTTGAGGGCGAGCGTGGGCATGCGCCGGATTGTGGCCCGCCGACCCCGGCCGAGGCAGGCCGCAACGAATTTCGCTATGGTGCGGGGATGGACAACATGGACCTGCAGGTGCTGCGCCAGGTGCAGCAGTGGCTCGACGCCGATCAGCGCGTCGTGCTGGGCACGATCACCCGGACCTGGGGCTCGGCGCCACGGCCGGTCGGGTCGATCGTCGCGGTGCGCGCGGACGGATTGATCGCCGGCTCGGTCTCGGGCGGCTGCATCGAGGACGACCTGGTCGCGAAGATCCGCGAAGGCGCGCTCAGCCTGCGCACGCCGGAGCTGATCCGCTATGGGGTCGGCGCGGAGGCGGCGCAGCGTTTCGGCCTGCCCTGCGGCGGCACGCTGGAGTTGATGCTGGAGCCGGTGGGATCGCAATCGGCGATCGGCCCGCTGCTGGAGCGGCTCTCGCGCGGCGAGCGGGTGCTGCGCACGCTGGAGCTGGCCACCGGCGCGGTGACGCTGGCGGAGCCGCCGGCGCATTCGCGCGACGGCGCCGACCGGCTGGTGCTGAGCGACACGCGGCTGGTGACCCATCACGGGCCGCAGTGGCGGCTGCTGATCATCGGCGCGGGCCAGATGAGCCAGTACTTGGCGCAGATGGCGCTGGCGCTCGATTACCAGGTGCAGGTCTGCGATCCGCGCGACGACTACCCGTGGACGCTGATCGCGGCGCCCCTGACGCGCGAGATGCCGGACGACGTCGTCCAGCGGCTGCGGCCGGACGGGCACACGGCGGTGGTCGCGCTGACGCACGATCCGAAGCTGGACGACCTCGCGCTGATGGAGGCGCTGCGCAGCCCCGCGTTCTACGTCGGCGCGATCGGCTCGCGCGTGAACCAGGCCAAGCGCCGCGCGCGGCTGAAGGAGCACTTCGACCTGAGCGATGCCCAGCTCGACCGCCTGCACGGCCCGGTGGGCCTGCACATCGGCGCCCGCACGCCGCCCGAGATCGCGCTGGCCATCCTGGCCCACATGACCGCGGAACGCTACGGCGTGCAGGTCGTCAGCAGCGCCTTGCCGGAGGATCGCGGCGAGGCGGGATGCGTGGTCTAGCGGCGCACCCCGCGCGCCCCGCGCTGAGCGCGCTCAGCGCATGCTGTAGCCGCGCCCGTCCATGCAGGCCTCCACCGCGCGGTTGAACACGCCCGCGTCATTCATCGCGGTGGGCTGCGAGGTCGCCCAGCGGTTGCAGTCCTGGCGGTCGGCCTCGGTCTGCGCGGCCGACTGCCCGTGACGCGGATAGATGATCGGGTCCGGCCGCGGCGGCGCCACCGGGGCCGGCGTCGCGGTGTCGGCGCCGGGCGGCGGCGCGACCACGACGTAGCCCGGCTCGCCGGCGGCCACCGTGTAATACGCGCCGTTGGCGTAGTAGTAGGGCAGCCCGCCGATGCGCAGCGTCACGTAGGCGCTGGGCAGGACCGGCACCACGAAGCCGATCGGCGGGGCGATGACGCGGAAGCTCGGTCCCCAGGGCTGGTACCAGACGCCGCCGTGGTACCAGTAGCGGTTGCCGACGAACACCGCGCCGCCGGGCAGGCCGCGGGCCACGTAGCCGGGCGCGGGGTAGTAGTGGTCGTGGTGGTAGCGGCTGTCGAAGCGCAGGCCGATGTCGACCCGCGCGCCGCCGCCGTGGTGCTGCGCCGAGGCCACGCCGGCGCTCAGCGCCAGCGCGACGGGAATCAACCAACGAAGCTTGCTCATGATCTGCTCGCGCCGCCGTGCGGCGCCCAGGAAGTCCGGAGGCCTATTGAACGCCGCGCCCTTCGGCCACGTCTACGGAAGGGCGTTTCGCAGGGGTAAAGATCCATTGCCCGTGTCGGTCCGTGCACGGTCAGCGCACGAGCCGCGCATGGGACGGAAGCGGGCCGCGCGCGGTGGCGCAACGGTCGCGCGCGATGATCGGCGATGATGCGCGCCGCCGGGCGTCCGCGACGTCACGACGCGATGACACGGCCCTCACACCCTCCCCACGCGCCGCCGGGCGCACGTCTCTCCCGCGACCGCAGGTCGCCCCACCTCGACCCCGCCGCCATGATCGAGCTCTACTACTTCCCCAGCAACGCCAGCTTCGCCCCGCACGTGCTCCTGCAGGAGCTGGGCGTGCCGTTCCAGCTCCGCCTCGTCGATCGCGACCGCGACGAGCACAAGTCCCCGGAGTTCCTGAAGCTCAACCCCAACGGCCTGCTGCCCGCGCTGCGCGACACGCGCCAGGGCGAGCTGGTGCTGTTCGAGACCGCCGCGATCCTGCTGCACCTGGCCGACACCCATCCCGAGGCCGGCCTGATGCCGCCGCTGGGCAGCGTCGAGCGCGCCCATGCCTACAAGTGGCTGATGTGGCTGACCAACACGCTGCAGCCGACCGTCATCGCCTACTACTACCCGGACCGCTTCGTCGCCCCGGGCAACGCCGCCGGCAGCGCTGAGGTCAAGGCCCAGGCGCAGGTGCGCGCCGCGGCGCAGCTGGACCTGCTCGCCGCCGAGTTCGAACGCCATGGCGGTCCGTTCCTGCTCGGCGAGCGCTATTCGGTGCTGGACCCCTTCGCCTTCATGCTGTGCCGCTGGACGCGCAACTTCAGCCATCCCGCGCGCAACCGCCCCGCCCTCGCCGCCTTCCTCGAGCGCATGGCGCAGCGCCCGGCGCTGCTGCGCGCGATCGAGACGGAGCAGCTGCCCAAGCCCTGGTTCTGACCGCGCGCTCAGCGAGGCGGCAGCGCGCGCAGGTAGTCGTAGAGCCGCTGCGCGATGGCGGCCCGCTCGTCGGCGGACATGCCCTCGGCGAGCGCCGGCATCGTCGTGCCCGGCCGCACCGCGGCCGGCGCCAGCAGCCAGCGCTGCCACGCGGCGGCGTCGTAGCCGCGGACGACGACGTCCAGGTCCAGCGGCATCTTGTCGCCGCCGTAGCCGCGGATGCGGTGGCAGCTCAGGCAGTGGGTGCGGGCGAGGTCCGCCGCGTCGGCGTACCGGGCAGCCAGGCCATCCGGCAGCAGCGCGCGCGTCGAGGACGGCCCCACGCTCACCGACGCCACCTGGTAGGGCCAGAGCGCGCCGCCCTCGGCCTGCAGCGCCTTCGAGGCGCGGTTGTCCCACACGAGGTAATACGGCCCGAGCGGCACCTGCCGCTCGCCTTGCAGATGGTTGTCGACCTGGAACGGCCGGCCATCGGCGCGCGCGTGCACCAGCCAAGCGCGATGCTGCGCGAAGCGCTCCACCGGAATGCGCGAGACGAAACCGTCTAGCGCGCGGAATTCCAGTTCCTGCCCCGGCGCGCGCCAACCCGGGCCGAGCACCGCCGTCAACGCCGCGTCGGCGGGCACGCCGAGGTAGCGGACCTCGGGCATGCGTCCGTCGCGCATCAAGTGGGGCTCAAGCACGGTGACGGTGACGGTGACGGTGACGGTGACGGTGACGGTGGCCGTCGCCGGGCCGGACGCGCCGGTCGCTGGCCCTGCGGCCAGCCGCCGCGCGAGCTCCGCCGGTGCCGGCAGGTCCACCGCCAGCGCGGGCATCGCGATGCAGGTCGCGGCGAGCATCGCCAGCGCCAGCACGACGGCTCGCGCGCCACGTGCCCCGCGTGCGCTCAACAGGGCCCTCATGGCTTGAGCACCAGCAGGCCGTTCGAATGCGCGCGCACATCGGCCTCGTCCAGCCACTCGCGGCGATAGCGGCCCTGGGCCAGCAGCGCGGCCTGGTCGGCGTAATGCGCGTCCGGCCAGACGCCGCTCTGCCCGACCGGATTGACGCCGAGCGCCTCCTGCGGCCGCGCGAAGTCGATCAACCGGCGCGTCGACGGTCCGTAGACCACCGGCCACGGCCCACTGCCGTTGCGCTGCGCGAAGTTGTTGGGCACCTCATGCCCGCCGGGCACCGGGAACGGACCGACGTTGAAGATCCGGTCCAGCGGCTTCTGTCGGCCCAGCGGATGCTCGTGCGTCAGCGTGTGCACCGCGTCCCAGCGCCAGGTCCCGCTGTCGGGGCCGAGCGTCGCCTGCAGGTGCGCGACCGTCGCCTTCCAGGCGCGGCGCACGATGTCGGTCTGCGTCTCGCGCTGCGGCGTCGAGCGGTCGTCCCACCAGGGCGAGTCCGCGTCCGCCATCAGTCGCGGCAAGGCGTGATCGAGCGCGCGGGTGCGGCGCAGGTTCTCGAACTGCGCCTCGCCGAGTTCGTCCTTGAGCGCCGCCCGCAGCAGCTCGGCGGTGAACTGCTGGAACAGCACCGGCGCCACCGCGTCCGCCTTGTAGGCGCCGTTCCAGCGCACCAGCGCCTCCACCAGCGGCTGCTCCTCGACCGAGGCCGATCCGCGCAGCAGCGGAATGATCGGCCGCAGCACGCGCGGGCCGTAGTCGGTCTGCACGTCCAGCTGCAGCGCCTGGCTGTTGTGGATGTCCCAGCGCTTGCCCTGGCTCAGCAGCCCGTCCAGGCGCCGGCCGCGCTCGGCCAGGTTGTAGTAGCCCGGCACCGGCGTGTCCCCGGTCGGCTGGAAATTGGCCGACACGATGTAGCCGCGCGCCGGGTTCTCTTCGTGCGGGTTGGCCGAGAACGGCAGGAAGCCCGGCTTGTCGGCCTCGCCGGTCGCGCCGTCCAGCACGAAGGCCGGATTCACGCCCGGTGGACGCTGCGGCAGCTTCGCGGCCGCCCACCAGGCGATGTCGCCACTGGCGTTGGCCCACACGATGTTCAGCCCCGGCGCGTGCACCAGGCTCGCCGCGTCGCGCGCGCGGTCCAGCGTGTCGGCGCGGCCCAGCCGGTAGAAGCCGTCGAGCACCGGGTTCTCGGTTTCCAGGAAGGCCCACCACATCGCGACCGGGCGCTCGCCGCGGTCGCCCGGCAGCGCGTCGTTGACGATGGGTCCGTGCGGCGAGCGGCGCAGCGTCAGCACCTGGTCGGGCTGGCCCTTGACCTTGAGCGTCTCCTGCCGCGCGGTCATCGCGACCCAGCGGCCCTGGTACCAGACCTCGTTGGCGTTGGCCGGGTTGACCTTCTCGGCGATCAGGTCGACGTCGTCGTTCTGGAACATCGTCAGGCTCCAGCCGAAGCGCCGGTTGTGTCCCAGCAGCGCCATCGGGTTGAGCGCGAGGTGATGCCCGTAGAGCTCGAACTGCGGCGTGCGCAGGTGCGCCTCCCACCACACGGCCGGCGCCGAGTACGCGATGTGCGGATCGCCCGCCAGCAGCGGCTTGCCGCTGACGGTGCGGCTGCCCGACACGACCCAGGCGTTGCTGCCCTCGAACTGCGGCAGCCCGGCCAGCGCCGCCGCCTGGTCGCCGACCGCGGCCAGCCGCGCCAGCATCGGCGCCACGTCGGGGAAGCGCCCGCGCGGCGCGTCCAGCGCCTGCGGCTCCAGCACACCGGAGGGATGCCAGTCCAGGTCGAAGATGCGCAGGTAGTCGGGACCGAGCTGGTCCCGCACCGCGGTCAATGCCGGCTCGGTGCGGAAGGCCGCGGCGAAGCTGTAGGCCAGGTAGCCGGCGATGCTGTAGGTGTCCGCGGCGGTGAACGGGCGCTTGGGGATGCCCAGGACCTCGAACTCCAGCGGCGCGGGCCGCGTCGCCTGGTACTGGTTGACGCCGTCCAGGTAGGCATACAGCGCTCGGGTCGCTCCCGGCTGGGCGGTGATGGCCGCGCTCGCCGCGGCGAGCTCGTCGGCGCGCTGGCGGATGCCGAGCGCGCGGAACAGGCGGTCGGTGTCGACCAGCTTGGGCCCGAGCACCTCCGCCAGCTCGCCGCGCGCCAGCCGGCGCAGCATCTCCATCTGGAACAGCCGGTCCTGCGCGTGCAGGTAGCCGAGCGCGCGGTAGAGGTCGTCCTCGTTGCGCGCGTCGATGTGGGGCACGCCCCACTCGTCGTAGCGGACGGTGACCGGCGCGCTCAGGCCGGACAGCTGCAGCTCGCCGTCGCGCTGCGGCAGCTTCTGGTGGACATGCCAGGCCGCGGCCGCGGCGCCCAGCGCCGCCAGCACGGCGACCGTGAGCGCGCCGCGCTTCAGCCAGCGACCCACGCTCATGAACGGACCGGTTGCCGCAGGTGGGACAGCGCCTCGACGCGCTTGATCAGCTCGCGGTCGTTCCAGGGCTTGTGGAACATGCCGTACAGGCCCTGCACCTGGTGCAGCCGGGCATGCAGCTCCTCATGGCCGCTGATGGCGATGATGGGCAGGTCCTCGGTCGCCATCGCGCCCTGCACCGCCTTGATCAGCTCGAAGCCGTCCATGTTGGGCATCTCCAGGTCGGTGATCAGCACGCCGAAGCGGGTCTGGCCGAGCAGCTCCATCGCCTCCACGCCGTCGCGCGCGGCGACCACCTCGTGGCCGGCTTCGCTGAACAGCTTCAGCAGCTTGGCGCGCACGACCGCCGAGTCGTCGACCACCAGCAGCGGCAGACGCTCGGGCGAGGCGGTGGTCGCGGGGGACGTGGCGGCGGGCGCCGCGGCGGGGGCCGAGCTGGCGCGGGCGGCCGGGCCGGGCGGCAGGGGACGGGGCGATGGCGGCGGCGCGCCCACGTCGCGATAGTCGCCACGGCGCACCGTGATGATGATGATCACGATGGCCAGCGGGACCACGATCAGCAGCGGCAACAGGAACGGCTGCAGGGTCTCAGGCAATTCAAACGGCATGCGGCTCTCCGACTCCTCCCCAAACCGCGCACGCTACACCGGCCGCAAGACGGCCTGTAGAGGAAAAGCCCTCTCGGTGGACGGCCGGCGCGCGGGGTCCGACGAGCCGCCGTCGCGCCCCGCCGGCTGACGCGGCCACGCGACAGCGCGCCGCCGCCGCGTCCCTGCATCAGGGGGCTTGCACGGCTTCATGCCCAGCTCAGCGCGGACAGGTCGTTGGCGAACAGCGGGGTGCGGCTCCACAGGCCCTTCAGGCCGGCCCGCGCCACCGTGATCCATTGGGGCTGGTAGAGGAAGGCGGCGACCGCGTCCTCGGCGACCTGGCGCTGCGCCTGGCCGAAGAGCCGCGCCCGCTCGGCCGGATCGGCGCTGCCCTGCATGCGCTCGTACAGCGCGTTGAAGGCGGGGCTGCGGTAGCCCCAGTAGTAGTCCGCCCGGGCGAAGTTGCCGAAGTCGTAGGGCTCCACATGCGCGATGACGGTCAGGTCGTAGGCCTTGCTGCCGTAGACGCTGGACAGCCACTGGGCCCACTCGATCTGCTCGATCCGGGCGGTGATGCCGACCGCCGCCAGCTGCGCCGCGATCAGCTCGCCGCCCTGGCGCGCGTACGGCACCGGCGGCAGCTTCAACGACAGGGACAGCCCGGTCGCCTTGGCCTGGGCCAGCAGCGCCTTCGCGGCGGCCGGGTCGTAGGCGTTGATCGCGGTGCAGTCGACGTAGCCCGGCGCGTCCGGTGTGACGAAGCTGCCGATCGGCACGCCGTAGCCGTCGGCGCTGGCCTGGATGACGGCCTTGCGGTCGATCGCCATGGCGATGGCGCGGCGCACGCGGACGTCGCCCAGCGGCGGCCGCTGGTGGTTGATGGCCAGGATGGTCTTGGCGCGCGACGAGGCGGTGATCACCTGGAAGCGCCGCGGCTGCGCCTTGAACTGGCTCAGCGCCCGGGCCGCGGCCACGCGCGGGAAGGCGTCGACGTCGCCGGCCAGCAGCGCGGCGACCTGCGCGGCCGGTTCGCCGATGAAGCGGAACTGCACCCGCGGGATCCGGATCGAGGCCGCATCGCGGAAGCCGGGCCAGGCGGCGACGGTGAGGCTGGCGCCGCGCTGCCACTGGGCGACGTGGTAGGGCCCGGTGCCCACCGGGTTCTGCGCGTTGCCGGCGGCGCTGCCGGGCTCGACGATCACCGCCGTCGCCTGCGCCAGCAGCGCCGGCAGGTCGGGCTCCGGATGCCTGAGCGTCAGCACCGCGGTCAGCGGATCGGGCGTCGCGATCGCGGCGATGTTCTCGAAGACGCGGCGGTCCTTGTTGAGGCTGTTCGGCGCGGCCGCGCGCTCGAAGCTGAACTTCACCGCCGTGGCGTCAAAGGGCGCGCCGTTGTGGAAGCGCACGCCCGAACGCAGCGTGAAGGTCCAGGTCTTCTGGTCCGCCGAGGCGCTCCAGCGCAGCGCCAGCAGCGGCCGGGCCGAGCCGTCCTCGGCCACCTTGGTCAGCGGCTCCAGCACGTTGTAGAGCACGATCTCGCCGATGGCGGCGGCGGCGCCGGCGGTCGGGTCCAGGCCCGGCGGCTCGAGGGTCATGCCCAGCACCAGCGGCCGCCCGCCGGGCGCCTGCGCGAGGGCCGGCAGCGCGGCGCCGAGGCTGGCGCCGACGGCGCCGATCGAGAGCCGGTGGAAACGGCGGCGGTCCAGGGAGGTGTCCATGGCCGCGGATCATGCCAAAGCGGCCAGCAGGTCCCGGGTGTAGGGATGCCGGGGATCGCCCAGCACGCGCGCGGCCGGGCCCTGCTCGACCGCTTCGCCGCCGCGTAGCACCAGCGCGTGGTCGCACAGCACCTCGACCGCCGCGAGGTCGTGGCTGACGATGACCAGGCTGATGCCGTCGCGCCGCTGCAGCTCGCGCAGCAGCGCCAGGATCTGCGCCTGCACCGAGACGTCCAGCGCGGACAGCGGCTCGTCCGCCACGATCAGCCGGGGGCGCGTCGCCAGCGCCCGCGCGATCGCCAGGCGCTGGCGCTGGCCGCCGGAGAACTGGTGCGGGAAGCGCAGCGCCGCGTCGGGCTCCAGGCCGACCTCGGCGAGCACCTCCAGCAACCGCGCCTGGCGCTGGGCGTCGGTCATCGGCAGCGCGGCGAGCGGCTCCACCACGCTGCGGCCGACGCGCCAGCGCGGATCGAGCGAGCCGTAGGGATCCTGGAACACCATCTGCACGCCCGGCCGCAGCGCGCGCCGCGCGGCGGCGGGCATCGCGTTCACGTCCTGGCCGGACCAGCGGACCCGGCCGTGGCGCGGCCGTTCCAGCGCCATGACCAGGCGCGCCAGCGTGCTCTTGCCCGCGCCCGACTCGCCGATGATGCCGAGCGACTCGCCCGCCGGCAGCGTGAACGAGATGTCCTTGAGCACCGTGCGGCCGCCGTAGCGCTGGCCCAGTCCTTCGACCTCGAGCAGCGGGGCCGCTGGCGAGGACGACGGCGCCGGAGTCCGGCCGATGATCCCGCTCATGTCGACACCTCCCAGCAGGCAAGCCGGCCGTCGAAACGAGGCGGCTCCGCGGCGCAGCGGGCGGTCGCCAGCGGGCAGCGCGGCGCGAACGGGCAGCCGTCGCCGAGCTGCGTCAGCGCCGGCACGTTGCCCTTGAGCGGATGCAGCGGCTGGTCGCGGCCAGCGCCCAGCCTCGGCCGCGCCGCCCACAGCGCCTGCGTGTAGGGATGGCGCGGCTGCGCCAGCAGATCCGCCGCGGCGCCCTGCTCCATCACTCGCCCACCGTAGAGGATCAGCAGGCGATCGACGCGGCGCGCCGTCAGCGCGAGGTCGTGCGAGATCAGCAGCAGCCCCATGCCGCGCTCGGCGACCAGCTCGCGCAGCAGTTCCAGGACCTGCACGCGCAGCCGCGCATCCAGGGCCGTGGTCGGCTCGTCGGCGATCAGCAGTTCGGGCTCGGCGGCGAGCGCCATCGCGATCAGCGCCCGCTGGCGCTGGCCGCCGGAGAGCTGGTGCGGATAGGCGCAGGCCTGCCGCTCCTCCAGGCCGACGCGCGCCAGCAGCGCCAGCGCGCGCTGGCGGGCGCTCGCGCGGTCCGGCGCGAGGCGGTGCAGGCGGATCGGCTCCATCACCTGCGCCAGCACGCGCTGCAGCGGGTTCAGCGCCGTCAGCGGCTCCTGGAACACCATCGCGACACGGCGGCCGCGCAGGCCGCACCAGTCGTCCTCGTCGAGCGCGAGCAGCTCGCGGCCGTCCAGGGCGATGCGGCCGGTGGCCCGCGCGCCGTCCGGCAGCAGGCCCATCACGGCCAGCGCCGTCAGCGTCTTGCCGCTGCCGGACTCGCCGATCAGCGCCAGGCACTCGCCGCGGTCCAGCCTCAGGTCGATACCGCGCAGCGCATGCAGCGACGCGCCGCCCCGCCCGGCGAGCCACACCTGCAGGTCGCGCACCTCGAGCAGCGGCGCGCTCATCGCGGCAGCTCCTTGGGATCGAGCCGGTCGCGCAGGCCGTCGCCCAGCAGGTTCAGGCCCAGCACCGCCAGCGTGATCGCGAGGCCCGGCGCGAGCGCCAGCTGCGGCGCCTCGAACATCAGCGTCTGGGCCTCCGCGAGCAGCCGTCCCCAGCTGGCCTGCGGCGGCTGGGTGCCCAGGCCGAGATAGGACAGGCCGGCCTCGGCCAGGATGGCCAGCGCGAAGCTGGTCGTGCCCTGCACGATCAGCAGCGGCAGCAGCTGCGGCAGCACATGGCGCAGCGTGATCGACCAGCGGCCCTGCCCCGCGACGCGGGCGGCCAGCACGAAGTCGCGCGCCCACCAGCTCTTGGCGCTGCCATTGACCAGCCGCGCGAAGGACGGCACCGCATGCAGGCCGATCGCCGCCATCGCCACCGTCATGCCGGGCCCCAGCGCCGCCGCCAGCAGGATCGCCAGCAGCAGCGCGGGAAAGGCGTAGCCGAGGTCGGCGCCGCGCAGGATCAGCGCCTCCACCGCGCCTCGCCGCGCGGCCGCGACCAGCCCGAGCGCGGTGCCGGCCAGCAGCCCGATGCCGACCGCCACCAGGCCCACCAGCCAGGCACTGCGCGCCCCGGCCATCAGGCGGCTGAGGACGTCGCGGCCGAGCTGGTCGCAGCCCAGCCAGTGCGCCGGGCTGGGCGCGGCCAGGCGGCGGGCCATGTCGATCTGCTCGGGCGGCCAGGGGGTCCAGACCAGCGACAGCAGCGCCGCCAGCAGCAGCGCGGCGGTCAGCACGGCGCCCGCGACGAAGCCGGCGCGCCTCATGCCCGATTTCAGGCCGGACCTCATGCCGGAGCTCATGCTGTCCTTCATGCCGCGCCCTCCGCCTCGACGTCGGCCTCGGCCCGCGTGCGCAGCCGGGGATCGATCCAGCCGTGCAGCAGGTCGATCGTGAAATTCAGCAGCAGCACCAGCGCCGCCAGCCCCATGACGCCGTTGCGCACGACGATCAGGTCGCGGTTGGCGATCGCCTGCGCCATCAGGCGGCCCAGGCCGGGCAAGGTGAAGACGTTCTCGATGACGATGGTGCCGGCCAGCAGGTTGGCGAACTGCAGCCCGCCCAGCGTCAGCAGCGGAATCGCGGCATGGCGCAGGCCGTGCCGCCACAGCGCCGCGCGGCGCGACAGGCCCTTGGCGCGGGCGCTGCGCATGAAGTCCTCGCGGGCGATGTCCAGCAGCGCGGAGCGTGCGATTCGCGCCAGGATCGCCGCCTGCACCACCGCCAGCGCCGCCGCCGGCAGCAGCAGCGCGCGCAGGCCCGGCCAGAAGCCGCCGCCGAGGTCCTCGGACCAGCCGGGGAAACCGCCGGCGTCGACCCACTGCAGCTTCACCGCGAACAGCAGCACCAGCAGCATGCCCAGCCAGAAGCTCGGCACCGCCAGGCCCAGTTGCGTGAGCCCCATCACCAGGTGGTCGCCCGCACGGCCGTGCTGGCTGGCGGCCCACCAGCCGGCGCCCAGCGCCAGCACCACCGTCATCGACATCGCCAGCAGCGCCAGCGGCAGGGTCAGGGCCAGGCGCTCGAGGATCAGATCGGCGACCGGCGCGCCGTAGGCATAGGACAGGCCGAGGTCGCCGCGCACCAGGCCGGCCAGCCAGGCGAGGTATCGGGACCACGCCGGCTGGTCCAGTCCCAGCTGGCGGGCCAGCGCCGCGACCGCTTCGGGCGGGGCCTCGGGTCCCATGATCAGTTGGGCGGCATTGCCGGGCAGCCATTCCAGCGCGCCGAAGATCAGCGCCGAAGCGGCCAGCAGCGTCAGCAACAGCACCGCCAGGCGCTTGAGCAGGTAAATCATCGCGGGCGGGATCATAGGCGCCGCGCCCCGCGACGGCGTTGCCACGCACCGGGCGGGCGACAGCAACCGGCGTGCCCGCAGCGTCGTCCTTTTTTACAGTTCCGTGTGCGGATTTATCAGATCAATGGAAATTTGACGGCGGATCAACGGCTTGGCGAAGTGGCCCGGCTTATGCATAGGGGAAGCAGGGGAGAACAACAGCCACGTGCATCGTCCGGGAAGGGATCGATCATGAAGCCAACAATGATCCATGGGCTCGCCGCCGCCGCGGCTCTCCTCTTCTGCAGCCAGGCGCAGGCCACCGCGGTGGTGTTCGGCGGCCTCAACGACACCACGACGCTGATCTACACCAGCACGCTCGACGGCGCCACGCTGTCGGCCACGGTGAAGTTCACGCTGACCAGCTGGTCCGCGACCAGCGCCACCTTCGCGACCATCGTCACGAACAACTCCTTCGGGCCGGGGCAGAACGCGCTGCTGTCGTTCGGCATCGACGTCGTCACGCCGGCGCTCCAGGGCGCCACCGCCGGTTCCGGATGGTCCGCGTCGATCGACGACAACTTCCCGAGCTTCAAGAAGGTCGACCTGTGCGTCTGGGCCGGCAACAACTGCTCCGGCGGACCGATCGGCGACGGGCTGGGCGAGGGAATGATGTCGTCCTTCAACCTCGTCCTCACGGCCGAGGCCGGCGGTGATTTCACGCAGGGCATCACCTTCACCAGCCCCTACTCCGCGAAGTTCCAGAGCGTCGGCACGAACGAGGTGTCTGTGGAGTTCGCCGGTTGCGTCGCCAGCCAGCCGGGCTGCGGCGAAGGCGGTGGCGGCGGCTCGGGCGGCGGCGGCGGCAACGTGCCGGAACCCGACGCGCTGGCGCTGATCGCCATCGCGGCACTCGCCGCCGGGCTGTCGCGCCGGGTGCTGACACGCCCGCTGCGCCGCGCGTCCTGAGACCTGGCCACGCGAAAGCAGGCCTCGACGGAAAGCCCGCTTCGGCGGGCTTTCTTGCGTTCCGGCGAGCACTCGCGCGGCTTGGGCGTCGTCGTAGGCCCCGATGCTGTCGCTGCTCTCGAGCGGCGGGGNCCGGGTCAGCGCAAGGCGAAGCCCCGCGCCGGTCCGCGCGCCTACTTCGTGAAGGACGTCGTCGCCACCGCGGTGTTGCCGGCGGCATCCTTCGCGACGGCCTGGATCGTGTGCGTGCCGGCCGAGGCCTTCTTGAGGTTCCAAGTGAAGCTCAGGGTGGCGCCGGTGCCGCTCGCCACCTGCGCGCCGTCGACGTAGAGGGTCTGGCGGATGCCGGCGTCGCCGGCGTTGTCGCTGGCGCGGGTCGAGATCGTCAGCGTATTGCCGGCCAGCTTGGCATTGGCCGCGGGCGTCGCGATCGCGATCACCGGCGCCTGGGTGTCGACCAGCGCCGCATTGGCCACCGTCAGCGTCACCGCCGCGCTGGTGCCGGCATTGCCGGCCGCGTCGACCGCGGTGGCGGTGAGCGTCACCGCGCCGTTGGCGACCCGGGTCGAGTCCCAGCTGAAGCCGTAGGGCGCCGAGGTGTCCGAGGCCACGACGCTGCCGTTGACCCGCAGGTCCACGCGGGCGATGCCCTGGTTGTCGGAGGCGCCGACATCGACCGCGACCAGCCCGTTGACCGTCGCGCCGTTGAGCGGCGCGCTGACCGAGACGGCGGGCGGCTGGGTATCGGGCGCGGGCGCGGCCAGCACCGCATGCATCGCCGCGCCCGCATTGATGCGGCCCCAGCCGAAATACGGATCGCGCCCGGCGGTGCCGAGATCGACGGCGGTGGTGAACAGCGCGTTCTGGATCGCGCTGCCGCTGAGCGTCGGCCGGGCCGACATCAGCAGCGCGACGGTGCCGGCCACGACCGGGCTGGCCAGCGAGGTCCCCCACCAGGCGCCATAGCTGCCGCCGCGCTGGGTGGTCCAGATGTTCTGCCCGGGCGCTGCCAGCGCGACGAAGTTGCCGTAGCTGGACCAGCTGGTCCTGGCATCGGTCTCGTTGGTGGCGGAGACCGGGATCATGCTGGCCGTGGGCGTGATGCCTTCGTCGATGCCGTTGTTGCCCGCCGCGACCACGACCAACCCGCCCTTGCTGCGCAGGTAGTCGGCCGAGCTCTGCACCGAGACGCTGCCCGCCACGCCGCTGTAGCTGATGTTGGCCACGCGGGCGCCCTGGTCCGCCGCCCAGCTCAGGCCTTGCGCGACGGTGCTCCAGTAGGCATAGGCATTGGGATCGGCGATGCGCACCGGCATCAGCTGCGCCTGGCCGGCGACGGCCGCGACGCCGATGCCGTTGTTCACGGCCGCCGCCGCCGCGCCGGCCACCGCCGTGCCGTGGCCGTGGACGTCGCTGGTGTCGGCGTTGCCGTCATAGAAATTCCAGCCCGGGACCATGCGGCCGGCCAGGTCGGGATGGCTGGCGTCGATGCCGGTGTCCAGGATCGCGATCTTGATGCCGGCGCCCTGGGCGGTGTCCCAGGCCTGCGGCGCATTGATGCGCACCAGGTGCCACTCGCTGCCCATGTAGGGATCGTTGGGCGTCATCGCGGGCGACACCCGCATGTCCAGCTCGGCCGTCTTGAGCTGCGGATGCCGTGCCAGCACCATCGCCACCGCGGTCTCCGAGGCATTGGGCGGCAGGTCGACGATGGCGACCTGCGTGCGGCCGATGCGACGCGCCTTGCCGCCGTGCGGGCCGAGGATCCTGGCCAGTGCCTTGTCGTCCAGGCCCGCCCGCGTCTGCACCAGCAGCCGCTGGCGCGCCCAGCCGTTGGCCGTGCCGGCCGCGGGCGGCGGCAGCTCGAGCTCCGTCTGCGGGCCGCCGGGCCGGATGCGCAGCGCCTGCGCGAGCGCATCGAAGGCATCAGGCTTGCGCCGGCTCAGGCGCGTCAGCACGCGGCCGTCGACGGTCAGGGCGACGCAGGCGTCGCCTTCGCAGAACACCAGGGCGCTGGCCTCGTCGGTCGCCTTCCACGACGACAGGTCGAGCCGGTCGCAGAGCAGGTTGCCGATCAGCGCGTGGCGGATCTCGTCGTCGTAGCGGTACTGGCCGTTGACGCCGGCGCGGCTGAGCATCACCAGGTCGTCGATGCGCAACTGGTCGATGCGGCGGGCGAGCGCCTCGCGCACGGCGGGGCTCAGGTCGGTATAGCGCTCCAGGCCCTGCGATGGCGACAGTTCATTGCGCAGTTGCTCCGGACGCGCGGGCGCGCAAGGCGGCGTCGAAGCCGGCGTGGCCGCGGCGGCGGCGGCGGCAAGGACGAAGGATGCAAGCACGGACATGGCGGTCTCCTCCGCCCCGAGCGGCGGTCCCCGGCCTGCGGAGCCGTCCCTGCGGAGCTCGTTGTCGTCCCCCTGACGGCGGCCGGCGCGTCTGCGCGCGCACGGTCGGTCTCTCGCAGCAAGGCCCGGGCCAGCACGGCAAGTGGCGACGGCGATTGAGGTTTTTCCGTCGGCCCCGGCGGGACGGCGCGCGAGTGTCAAATCCGTCGACAGCGCCGCGGCTTCACGGCTTCACAGCCTCGTGGCCTCACGGCCTCGCCGCCCGCGTCAGTGCGCCTGCGCGGCCAGGCGCAGCCGGCGGTGCACCGCGCGGGCCTGCGGGACCCAGCCCAGTCGCGCCCAGCGGCGCCACATCAGCAATCCGCGGATCCATTCGTCCGCGGCATAGGCGATCCACAGGCCGACCAGGCCCAGCCCGAACACCTCGCCCAGCAGCCAGCTGCCGCCGGCCAGCACCAGCAGCATCGAGCCCGCGCCGACCATCACCGGATACTTCGCGTCGCCGGCGGCGCGCAGGGCGTTGATGACCACGAGGTTGAAGGTCCGCCCCGGCTCCAGGATCACCGTGATCCACATCAGCACGGCCGCGCTGGCGAGGATGGCCTCGTCGTGGGTGAACAGCGTCAGCAGCCACGGCGCCGCCGCCGCCGCCGCGCCCGCGACCACCACGCTGATCGCCAGCCCGCGCGCCAGCGCGCGGCGCACCAGCCGGTGCGCCTCGTGCAGCTGGCCGGCGCCGATCAGGTGGCCGACGACGATCTCCGCCGCGAAGCCGGTCGCCAGGCCGGGCAGCAGCACGAAGTACATCAGCTGCGAGGTGTAGCTGTGCGCCGCCAGCGCCGACGCGCCCAGGTGCCCGGCCACGGCGATGCTCACCATGTAGGCCAGGCGGTAGGCGATGTTCTCGGCCGCGCCGGGCAGGCCGATGTGCAGCACCGCGGCGAGCTCCGCGCGCGGCAGACGCCACCAGTCCGAGGCGCGCGGGCGCAGGTCCAGGCGCGCGCGCCACAGCCAGACATGCAAGCCCAGGCCGAAGGCGCGGCTCAGCGCCAGCGCCAGGGCGAAGCCCGGCAGCCCCAGGCGCGGCATCAGCAGCACCGACAGCAGCAGCTGCGCCGCCTGCATCGCCACCAGCACCAGCAGCGTGTCGCGGCTGCGCAGGTGGGCGCGCATGACGCTGGCCATCGAGGCATTCCAGGCGTCCAGCATCAGCGCCGGCGCCAGCGCCATCAGGAAGGGCTGCGCCAGCGGCAGCACTTCCGCCGGCGCATTCATCAGGCGCAGCAGCGGGCCGGCGAACAGCAGCGCCATCACCGCGGTGGAGCCGCCCAGCCAGCTGCTGGCGCCGAGCGCGGCGCGCGCGGTCGCGTCCGCCACCGCGCGGCGGCCGCTGCCCAGCGCCTGCGTGATGACCACGCTGATGCCGGCGCCGATGATGCGGAAGAGGATGAACAGCGTGGCCGCCAGCTGGTTGGCCAGCGCGAAGGCGGCCCCGGCGGGATCGGAGATCCGGGCCGCCATCATGGTGCCGATCACGCCGACGGCGATGCCCAGGCAGAGCTCGAGGAACAGGGGCCAGGCCAGCGAGAACAGGCGGGGCGACGGCGGCGTGTGCGAGGGGGACGACATGGTGCGGCGGCGGGAGGCGGACGCGCGCCGCCGCTGACAGCGGTGGACACGAGCGCGGGATTCTCTCGTGGCGTCGCCGCGCCCGGGGGCCGTAACCGCGATGAAACCGACCGGGCCGTCGACGTTGTCGTTTCGCCGCCACCGGACGGTGGCGAAGCCGGGCCGTATCGGCCGTGTGGGGGCTGCGTGCGCCGGGGCGCCGCTCAGGCGGCCGAGGGTCCGGCCGGCGCGGCCACCGGGCACATCGGCAGGCCGCCGGCGAGGAAGGCACCGCGTTCGGCGTCCAGGGCCGGGCGCAGCGAGACCAGCGTCGCGCGCTCGCCATAGAGCTCGTCGAGCTCCTCCAGCAGCAGCGCGCGCACCGCCGCCTCCGCCGAGGGCGGCAGGGCGCGGACCCATTGGCGGTCGCGGCCGTCCAGGCGGTAGAGCACCACCCAGATGACGCAGGTGTCGATGAAAGCGGACATGCGCGCAGCCTAGTCGAGCCGCCGCGCGAAGGCGATGGGGGCGGGCCGCGCGGGGTGCGCCATATTCATCACAAACGGGCCCGGTGACGCGCCGGCGGCGACCGGTCGTGACGGAAGTCCGGGCGGCGTCGGCCGGCCGAGTGCGCGGTCGCGCCTAGCGCCATTCGATGACGGACACGCCCAGCCCCACCCGCGATTCGCGGAAGTTGTAGTCGATCAGGCTCTCGCCGTAGCCGCTGAACAGCTGCAGGTAGCCATGCAGGCCGCCGCCGATCGGGAAGGCCCATTCCAACTGCGCGGAGCCGCGCGAGCGGTCGCCGAAACGCAGGCTGTGCCGCGCCGTCAGCGCCAGCACGTGGCGCCCCAGCTTCTGCGTCACCAGCACCTCGCCGCGGCCGACGTAGTCCTGGATGCGCGGGTTGTCGTCGCTGCCGCCGTTCAGGATCCGCCACCAGGGCCGCAGGCTGACGGTGGTCTCGCCGTGTTCCAGGCTCAGGTCGCCGATCAGCCGGTTCCAGCTGCGCGACAGCGGCGCCGCCCGGCCGTTGGACTGGTGGTTCAGGCTCAGGCCCACCATGCTGGCCTTCCAGCCGAAGGGCAGCGCCACGTCGGCGCCGTGGGTCACGATCAGCTCCGGCTCGTAGTTGGTCTCGCGGAACGGCCGCGACACGCGCCCGTTGTAGACCTGCCAGCGCGAGCTCTGGGTGTAGGCGCCCCAGACGGACAGGCTGCCGTGGTCGTCGAGCGACCAGATCTTGGACTTCAGGCTGATCTGGAACTTGGCTTCGTTCTTGTCCAGGTCCAGCGCCTGCACCACGCCGTTGTCCGGCGTTTCGGACGACGGCGCCGGGGAGCGGTTGGAGCGCGAGGTCCAGGACACCGGCAGCAGGTAGACCGGCTTGTAGGGCCGCGGCAGGAAGCGCGGGAGCTGGTCACGGCAGGACAGCTCCCAGCGCTCGGACAGCGTCGAGCCCAGGTAGTTGCGGGCGCTGCCCGAGGCCTCCGGCAGGCGCGAGCACGGATCGTCCACCCGCGGCACGCTGGCCGCGGCCGCCACCGGCAGCGCGGCGGGCACCGGCACCGGCGCCGCCTGCGCGACCGCCGATGGCGGCGCCGCGTCGGGCGCGCGGCCATGCAGGCGGTCGTAGCAGGCCAGCCGGGCGTCGTTGTCCGCGATGGCGGCGCACTCGGACGGCGTCTTCGCCGCCGCGGCGGCGTTCAAGGCCGGGGTCTGCGCCGGCAGCGCCGCGACCTGCGCCGACGCCTCGTCCGACCAGGCGGCGATCAGTGCCGCCAGCACCGCCGCCGCCCACGTCATCGCCTTCGCGAGGCGCAGGCGCCACGTCCTCATCGACACCATCGTGCATCCGTCCTAGTCCAGTCGAAGCGGGCGGGATGCAAACGGCGTTCCCGGCCCGGGCGGCAGAACTTGCCGAGGCACGCTCCCTAGAATCGGCCGCCATGCAGCCGTCCACCGCCCCCGTTTCCTTGTCGACCGCTCCGGCGCCGGGCAAGTCCTGGCCCCGATGGCACCACCGGCCCCGCTGGCCTGCATGGGCCGCCCTGGCCGCGCCACTGCTGCTGAGCGCCTGCGCCCAGTGGTCGCGCGCGCCCCAGGCCCCGGCCTCCACGCCCCAGGCCGTGCCCGGCGGGCCCTTCGCCCCCGCCGCGCTGCAGGCCCTGCGGCCGGAGCAGTTCCGCTCCACCGTCGGCAGCGGCGCCGACGCGCAGGCGCGCTGGATCAACGACCGCACCCGCATCCGCACCGCCGCCGCGCAGGCAATGGCCGCGCCGCAGGACGGCGCCGCCTTGCGCGAACTGGCGCAGGCGCTGCGACTGGTCGCCCATTACCGGGCCGAGATCGACACCGCCCGTCCGGCGCTGCTGGCCGCGCTGCCCGCGCTGGACAACCAGCCGGCGGAGGTCCAGCGCCCGCTGCTGACGGCCGCCTTCACGCTCTACGCCTTCGACGCGGCGCCGCTGCTGCGTCCGCTGCTGCCGCGCCTGGCCGCGCCGCGCGAATTCGCGATCGCCGCCTATGCGCTGATGCAGACCCGCCAGCCGGCGGACCTGGCGCTGATCCAGTCGCAACTGGCGCAGCGCGACCGCGACGAGCCGCGCCTGCAGGCGCTGGCCCAGGCCCTGGCGACGGCGCAGGGCGTTCCGCAGCCGGCGCGTCCGCCACTCGCCGACCTGCTGGCGATCCGCCCCGGCTACCCGGTGGTGTTCAGCTTCCAGCGACCGGGCCGGCAGCAGATGGGCCTGGCGCTGGTGCGGCAGGCCGACGGCCGTTTCGTGCGACGCGCCGATGGCGGTCTCTTCAACATCGAGCAACTGGCGCTCTCCAGCAGCGGCCTGCCGGGCACGATCACGCTGGGCAACACCCCGCAGGGCCTGTTCACCATCCAGGGCGCCGGACGCGCCGCCTCCAACATCTGGATCGGCCCGACGCCTTACCTCCACACCAAGGTGCCGGGCGAAGCCAGCGTTGCCGAGTACGAACAGCGCGTCCCCGGCGCCGACGAGCCGGCCTGGACGCTGGACCGCTACCGCGCGCTGCTGCCTGCGTCCTGGCGCGACTACGCCCCCTTGCAGGAGGCCTGGCTGGCGGGACTCGCCGGTCGCGACGAGATGCTGATGCATGGCAGCACCATCGATCCGCGCTACTACGTCGGCAGCCGCTTCTACCCGGGTACGCCGTCGGATGGTTGCCTGGTGGCGATGGAGTACTGGTCGCCGGAGGGCACGATGGTGCACAGCGACCAGATCGCGCTGCTGCAGGCCTTCACCGCCCAGGGCCGTGACCGCGGCTACATGGTGCTGGTCGAACTGGACCCGGCCCCCACGCCGGTCGCCCTGGCCGAGGTGATCCAGTCCGTGCTCGACGCCGAGGCCCGCACGCCCGGCCGCCGGTGAGGCTCGAACAGGGCGTGAGGTTCGCGGACGCGAGGCCTCATGCCCTGGTCGGGCCTGCGCGCCGAAGGTGGCAGTCCTTGCCAGAGCCCTTGCGATCACCACCGGTTATGGCGTTCCCGCGCCGTTTCATTGGCAGCCGCCGGGCGCGCCCACTAGAGTAGGCCGCACCATGCCCGATTCCCCGCAGCCTCTGAACACCGAAGCCCCGAGCGAGCATCACCCGGATCTGGACCTGTACGACAGCCTCCGCCTGATGGAGGTCTTCATCGACGACCAGCGCGCGGCCGTGGCGGCGGTGCGCGCGGCGGCCGGGGCGCTCGCGTCGGCCGTGGACGCGGCGCTGCCGCGGCTGATGGCCGGCGGGCGGCTGCTGTACGCGGGCGCGGGCACCTCGGGCCGGCTCGGGGTGCTGGACAGTGTCGAGCTGGTGCCGACCTTCTCCTGGCCGCGCGAGCGTGCCGTCGCGGTCCTGGCCGGCGGCGAGGGCGCGATGTTCGTGGCCGTCGAGGGCGCGGAGGACGACGAGCCGCAGGGCCGCCGCGACCTGGAGGCGCTCGCGCCGACGCCGCACGACGTCGTCATCGGCATCGCCGCCTCGGGCCACACGCCGTATGTGCTGGGCGCACTGGCGGCCGGGCGCGCGGCGGGCGCGCTGACGGTGGCGCTGGCCAACAACCCGGGCGCCGCGGTGCTGGCCGCCAGCGATCATCCGATCCTGCTGGACACCGGCGCCGAGGTCATCTCGGGCAGCACGCGGCTGAAGGCCGGCACGGCGCAGAAGATCGCGCTCAACAGTTTCTCGAGCGCGCTGATGGTCCGCCTGCACAAGGTTCACGGCAACCTGATGGTGGACATGAAGGCGACCAACGCGAAGCTGGTGCGCCGCGCGGTCGCGCTGACGATGCGTGCCAGCGCTGCCGACGAGCCGGCGGCGCGCGCCGCGCTCGAGCGCTGCGGCTTCCACGTCAAGACGGCGATCGTGATGCTGCGGCGCGCGATCGATGCGGAGGCGGCCCGGGCGCTGCTCGCGCGCCATGCGGGCAATCTGCGCCAGGCGCTGGCCGAGCGCTGATCCGCAAGCGGCCCTCGCACGCAAGCGCGGCAATCCCCATGCGGCCGCCACTGCGTTTGCACCGACACTGAGGCCCATGTCCGCCGCGCCTGTTTCTCCCGCTTCTCCCGTGACTCCCGCTTCGCCGTCGCCGCGAGGTCCCTGGGCCTGGGTGCCCACGCTGTACTTCGCGCAGGGCATGCCTTACGTGGTCGTGATGACGCTGTCGGTCATCATGTACAAGAACCTGGAGATCTCTAACACCGACATCGCGCTCTACACCAGCTGGCTCTACCTGCCCTGGGTCATCAAGCCGCTGTGGTCGCCGCTGGTCGAGCTGCTGGGCACCAAGCGGCTGTGGATCGTGACGCTGCAGTTCGCGGTCGGCGCGGCGCTGGCGATGGTGGCGCTGACGCTGCCGATGGAGCGCTTCTTCCAGCTCTCGCTGGCGGTGTTCTGGCTGATGGCCTTCGCCTCGGCCTCGCACGACATCGCCGCCGACGGCTTCTATCTGCTGGCGCTGGAGAAGCATCAGCAGGCCGCCTTCGTCGGCGTGCGCTCGACCTTCTATCGCGTGGCCAACATCGGCGGCCAGGGTGGGCTGGTGTGGCTCGCGGGCGAGCTGCACGACCGCGGCGGCAGCTGGGCGCTCGCCTGGCAGGGCGTGATGGCGGTGCTGGCCGGCGCCTTCCTGCTGCTGGCCGCCTGGCACCTGTGGCGGCTGCCGAGACCGGCCGTCGACGCGCCGGTCCCGCCCGCCGAGCGCCGCTGGGCCACCTTCTTCGAGATCTTCCGCGCTTTCTTCCGCAAGCCGGGGCTCGCGGTCACGCTCGGCTTCCTGCTGCTGTACCGCTTTCCCGAGGCGCAGCTGCTGAAGCTGGCCACGCCCTTCCTGCTCGATCCGCTGGACCAGGGCGGCCTGGCGCTGAGCAACAAGGAGGTTGGCCTGGCCTACGGCACGATCGGCCTGATCGCGCTGACGCTGGGCGGGTTGCTCGGCGGCTGGATCATCTCGCGCGTCGGACTCAGGCGCGCGCTGTGGCCGCTGGTGCTGGCGATGCATCTTCCCAACGTGGTGTTCCTGGCGATGGCCTGGGCCCATCCGGGCAGCCTGGCCCTCATCAGCGCGGCCCTGGCGGTCGAGCAGTTCGGCTACGGCCTGGGCTTCACCGCCTACCTGATGTACATGGTGCTGGTCGCCGAAGGCCCTCACAAGACCGCGCACTACGCGATCTGCACCGGCTTCATGGCGCTGGGCATGATGCTGCCCGGCATGTGGAGCGGCTGGCTGCAGGACCAGCTCGGCTACCTGCACTTTTTCGGCTGGGTGCTGCTCGCGACGATCCCGTCGCTGGTCATGACCGCGCTGATCCGCATCCCCGAAGGCTTCGGCCGCAGGGAGCCCGGCGCGTGAGCGCGGCCGCGCCCGGCATGCGACCGGCGGCCGGCGAGCGGCTGCTGTCGCTGGACGCCTTCCGCGGCTTCGCGATCGCGGCGATGCTGCTGGTCAACAACCCGGGCGACTGGTCGGCGCTGTACGCGCCGCTCGGACACGCGCAGTGGCATGGCTGGACCTTCACCGACTGGATCTTCCCGTTCTTCGTCTTCATCAGCGGGATCTCGATGAGCTTCAGCCTGGCCCGACGCGGCCGGGTCGACGACCGCGGCGCGCTGCTGCGCCATGCCTGGCTGCGCGGGACGACCATCGTCCTGATCGGCCTGCTGCTGAACCTGTTCCCGTTCTTCCACTTCGAGACGGTGCGGCTGCCGGGCGTGCTGCAGCGGCTCGGACTGATCACGATCCTGGCGGCACCGATCGCGCTGTGGTGTGGCTGGCGCGCGCAACTGGCCGTGTTCATCGGCCTGCTGCTGGGCTACGGGCTGATCCAGACCTGCGTGGCCGTGCCCGATGCGCAGGGCGTCTGGCACCGCGGCTCGCTGCAGCCCGGGGAGGACGTCGGCGCCTGGCTGGACCGGGCGCTGCTGGGCGGGCACCTGTGGGCGAAGAGCAAGACCTGGGACCCCGAAGGCCTGTTGAGCACGCTGCCGGCCGTCGCCAGCCAGATCGCGGGATTGCTGGCGGGCCGCTGGTTGGCACGACGCGGCCGCGATCCCGCCGAGAAGGCGATGTGGTTCATGGTGGCGGGGCTGGGCTGCCTCTGGACCGCCCAGGTCCTCGATGCCTGGACGCTGCCGATCAACAAGAATCTGTGGACGCCCGCCTTCGTTTTCCTGACCACCGGCTGGGGGTGCCTCGTGTTCGGCGTGTTCTACTGGCTCCTCGATGCCGCGCCATTGCCCCGGATGCGCGACGCAATGGCGCGGCGTTTGCAGCCGCTGGTGGTGTTCGGCATGAACGCGCTGTTCCTGTTCGCGCTGTCCGGGCTGGTGGCCCGGCTGCTCGGGCTGGTCCACGTCGCCGAGGGCGTGTCGCTCAAGGCCTGGCTCTTCGCGCCGCTGCGCGCGCTGCCGGTGGATCCGCGTTTCGCGTCGCTGCTGTTCGCCGCCGGCTTCGTGGCGGTGTTCTACGGCATCGCGTGGGCGATGTGGCGGCGCGGCTGGATCGTGAAAGTGTGAGCGGGCCGCACGGCGCCGCCGGATGAAGTTTCGATGCGACGACGACAGTGGATGACCGCGGCCCTGGCCGCACCGGTGTTCGGCAGCCTGGGGACGGCGCTGCCGGGTTGCTCGACGGGACGGTCGAGCGCCGTGCCGGCCCGGACCGAGGCCGCCACCGCCGAGGACGGCCCGCCGCCCGCGCCGCGCGAGTTCCGGGCCGCCTGGGTGGCGACGGTCGCCAACATCGACTGGCCCAGCCGCCGCGGCCTGAGCGACGCCGCGCAGATCGCCGAGATCCACGCGATCCTCGACCACGCCCGGGCGCTGCGCCTGAATGCGATCGTGCTGCAGGTCCGCACCAGCGCGGACGCGCTGTACCGCTCCACGCTGGAACCCTGGAGCGAGTACCTGTCCGGCGTCCAGGGCCAGGAACCGGGCTACGACCCGCTGGCGCTGTGGATCGCGCAGGCCCGTGCGCGCGGTCTCGAACTCCACGCCTGGCTGAACCCGTATCGGGCGAAGCAGAGCGGCGGCAAGTCCGCGCCCGCCGCCACGCACCTGAGCCGCACGCGGCCGGACTGGGTGAAGAAGTACGGCGACCAGCTCTGGATCGATCCCGGCGAACCGGGCGCCGCCGACCACACGCTGGCGGTCTGCCGCGACCTGCTCACCCGCTACGACGTCGACGGCCTGCACATTGACGACTACTTCTATCCCTACCCGGTCCAGGACGCGGCCAAGCAGGACATCGACTTCCCCGACGACGCGAGCTGGCTGCGCTACGTCCGGGGCGGCGGCACGCTGGCGCGAGCAGACTGGCGCCGCGACAACGTCGACCAGCTGGTGCGGCGCTTGTACGAGCTGGTGCGCGAGCTGCGGCCGTCGGCGCGCGTCGGCATCAGTCCCTTCGGCCTGCCGCGGCCCGACCTGCGGCCGGCGGGCATCACCGGGTTCTCGCAGTACGACAAGCTCTATGCGCATGTCGAGCATTGGATGGCCATGGGCTGGCTGGACTACCTGGCGCCGCAGCTCTACTGGCCGCGCGCGCAGAAGCCGCAAGCCTTCGAGCCGCTGATGCGGGCCTGGCAAGGGCTCAATCCGCTGGGGCGGCATGTCTGGCCGGGGCTGTTCACCAGCCGCGCCGGCAACGAGGCCGATGGCTGGCCGCAGGAGGAAATCGCCGAGCAGGTGGCGCTCACGCGCGCCGCGCCGGGCACTGGCGGTCACCTGCACTTCAGCATGGTGGCGCTGCTGAAGAACCGCCGCGGCATCGCCGACGCGCTGCGCGACGGGGCCTATGCGCAGGCGGCGCTCGCGCCCGCCACGCCTTGGCTGTCGGCGCCCGCATGCGGCGCCGTCTCGCTGGCGCGCGAGCCCGACGGCGCGCTGCGGGCCTCCGCGGCGGGCGCGCCGGCACGCGGCTTCGCGCTCTGGCGCCGCGTGGCCGGCCAAGCCTGGCACTTCGAGGCCCTGCCCCCGGACGGCCGCATCCCGCGGCCCTCGCCGGGCGAGGCGCTGGTGCTGTCCGCGATCAATGCGATCGGTGAGGAAGGCCCTCGCGCTTCGTTCGTCGCCTGAACGCAGGGCCTTCACTGTCGATTCGGCGCAACGACCGACCCCGGCGGCGTGCGCTCACCAGCCCTAGGGGAAACCCTCGAACATCGACGCCGATCGGCGGGTTGCGCCACGGGGCGCGCGCCCCGTCCCTGGGCGCTGTGGCGCTTCGGTGTGGCGTGCGTGCCTCACCTGCAAACGCCAGTGAACACTTGTCACAGCTCCTCAACATTGGCTATCCAGACTGCGCCGCTGACGCGTTGGTGAGGCCGCCGTGAGCGCCCCGAAAAAGGGCTCGAATGAGGCATTGACGACGCGCTGTGAAGGAGAGGTCTCCCGATATTGCCGCATTGATGCGGCAGGTTTCGGCTGGTAGGCTTTTTGCTTCATAAGCGGAGATGGCGCGCCCAAGAGCGCGCCCGACGCAACAACAAACGAGGGCGGGCATCGCCGCGACGCGCACCACATCGCGTTGAAGTCGGCGACGGAAAACGTTTGCGGAACGTTCACAGCCCCCTCGGAACGGGTTTCGGTCTGACGTCGCACAGGAGCACAGGAATGAATCAGAAGGATTGGTTGGGTTTTTCGCGGACGGCGCTGGCCGCCGCGGTCGCCATCGTGGCGGCCGCGCCGGTGATGGCGCAGAACACCACCTCGGCCATCGGCGGCCGCGTGGTCGGCGCTGACGGCAAGCCCGTCGCGGGCGCCACGGTGGTGATCCTGCACAAGGAGTCCGGCTCCTCGAACACGCAGACCACCGATGCCGACGGCCGCTACAACGCGCGCGGCCTGCGCGTGGGCGGTCCGTACACCATCACCGTGACCAAGGGCGGCGACCGCGAGGTCAGCGAGAACGTCTACCTCGCCCTGGCCGAGACGCTGGGCCTGGACGTGCAGCTGGGCAAGAGCTCCACCCAGCTCGAGACCGTGGTCACCACGGGCAGCGCCACCGCGGCGAAGTTCAACAACTCGACGATGGGCTCGGGCACGCAGATCAACCGCGCCGAACTGGACGCCTACGCGTCGATCGCGCGCAACCTGCAGGACTACGCCCGCAACGATCCCCGCCTGGCGCAGACCGACAAGGAACGCGGCGAGATCTCGGCGATGGGCCAGAACTCGCGCTACAACTCGATCACGATTGACGGCGTCGCCATCAACGACAGTTTCGGCCTGGAAGCCAACAACCTGCCGACGGCCAAGCAGCCGATCTCGATCGACGCGATCCAGTCGGTGCAGGTCAACCTGTCCAACTACGACGTGACCCAGAAGGGTTACACCGGCGCCAACATCAACGCCGTCACCAAGTCGGGCACCAACGAGTTCAAGGGCAGCGTCTATTACGTCTACCGCAACGACGACATGGTGGGCAAGCGCTTCGACCGCGGCAACCAGCGCTATACCGATTTCCTGCCCTTCAAGGAAGACACCAAGGGCTTCACCCTGGGCGGCCCGATCCTCAAGGACAAGCTGTTCTTCTTCGTCAACTATGAAGAGCTGAAGAGCAACCGCGCCCAGCCCGAGTTCGGACCGATCGGCAGCTCGCTGACCAACAACGCGATCTCGCAAGGCCAGCTCGATGCGATCACGCAGACCGCAAAGAACGCCTACGGCATCGACACCGGCTCGGTGATCGGCCAGTCGCAGCTGTCGGTCAAGGACTACCTGGCCAAGATCGACTGGAACATCAACGACAACCACCGCGCCAGCATCCGCGTCGCGCGCACCGAGCAGTCGGACACCAACAACGGTTCCTTCGGCGGCTACAGCGCGACCGGCCTGCAGATGACCTCGCAGTGGTGGCAGCAGAAGAAGAAGATCGACACCGTCGTCGGCCAGTGGTTCGCCGACTGGACGCCCGACTTCTCGACCGAGCTGAAGATCTCGAACCGGGACTACAACAGCGTTCCGCAGAACAACAGCAACCTGCCCGCGATCGGCATCCGCTTCAACGGCGCGCTGCCCGACGGCGCCCCGGCCGGCGCGAGCACCGGCAACCGCTTCGTGAACTTCGGCACCGAGCAGAGCCGCCAGTTCAACGTGCTGGACACCAAGACCCTGGACGCCTACTTCGGCGCGACCTGGATCAAGAACGACCACGAGATCAAGTTCGGCGGTGACCTGCAGCGCAACAAGATCTACAACGCGTTCTTCCAGAACGTGAACGGCAACTACACGTTCGGCTGCGAAAGCGCTTGGACCTACAGCTTTGGCGCGATCAACTGCAACACCGCCTCCGCGGCGCAGGTGCAGGCGGCGGTGCTGGAGAACTTCACCCGCGGTCGGCCCTCGAGCTACCAGGTCCAGGTTCCCGTGGCCGGCGGCACGCTGGATGACGGCATCGCCAAGTGGACGCTGGGTCAGACCGGCGTGTTCGTGCAGGACACCTGGAATGTCTCCAAGGACCTGAACATCACGGCCGGCTTCCGCGTCGACCAGCTGAGCACCAACGACAAGCCGACCTACAACGCCGCCGCAGCCGCGGCGGTCGTGCCGGGCGCGGTGACGGGCGCCAGCAGCGTGACGCGTGCCACGGGCGGTTTCGGCCTGGACAACTCGACCACCGTCGACGGCGAAAACCTGTTCCAGCCGCGCTTCGGCTTCAACTACGCGCTGGACAGCCGCACCGGCCACAAGAAGCAGATCCGCGGCGGCGCGGGCCTGTTCCAGGGCGCCGCGGCATCGGTCTGGCTGACCAACCCGTACTCCAACACCGGCATGGCCACGCGCCTGGTCGGTTGCGGAACGGCCGGTCTGAACGCCTGCTCGGGCACCGCCTCGGGCGTGTTCAGCGCTGATCCGAACAACCAGCCGATCCTGGCAGGCGCAACGCCGGCCGCCAACGTCGACTTCATCCAGAAGGGCCTGGGCCAGCCGTCCGTCTGGAAGATGAACCTCGCCTACGACGCGGAGCTGCCGTTCTTCGGCATGAACTTCGGCGTCGAGTGGGTCTATACCAAGGTCAACACCGGCATCTACTACCAGCACCTGAACCTCGGTGACCCGACCGCCACCGGTCCTGACGGCCGCTCGCTGTACTACACGCCGCAGAGCTACAGCCCGAACTGCTGGACCAACACGAACGGCAGTCTGAGCACCACCGGCGCTTGCGCCAACGGCCGCTCGCGCGCACTGTCCAACGCATCGTTCGGCAACGTGACCCTGGCCACGAAGACCAAGAAGGGCGACGGCAACGCCATCACCCTGTCGTTCCAGCGTCCGGCCCGTGACGGCTTCGGCTTCGGCGTCGCCTATACCTACACGGAAGCGTCGGAAGTGAGCCCGCTGACCTCGTCGGTCGCGAACTCCAACTTCAACTCGCGCGCCGTCTTCAATCCGAACGAGAACGTGGCCGCCAACTCGGCGTACATGATCCGCGACCGCTTCACCGCCAACGTGACGTGGCAGAAGGCCTTCATCAGCAACCTGAAGACCAACGTCGGCCTGTTCTGGGAAGGCCGTCGCGGCAAGCCCTACAGCTGGACCTTCCTGAACGACATGAACGGCGACGGCGTCGCCGGCAACGACCTGCTGTACATCCCCGCCTCGCGCGGCGCGGCGGGCGTCAAGTTCGCCACCCCGGCGGACGAGGCGGCGTTCTGGAACATCGTCGACAACAACCCCGACCTGTCGAAGTACAAGGGCGCCGTGGTGCCGCGCAACAGCTCGTTCTCGCAGTTCGTGAACAGCTTCGACCTGCGCATCAGCCAGGAAGTCCCCGGCTTCTTCCCGCAGCACAAGGGCAAGGTCACCTTCGACATCCTGAACATCGGCAACCTGCTCAACAAGAAGTGGGGCCGCATCGACGAAGTCACCTTCCAGTCCGCCGGTGGCAACCGTCGCAGCTTCGTGAACTTCGCCGGCATCGATGCCCAAGGGAACTACGTCTACCGCACCAACGCCAACGCGATCAACGACAACCTGGCCATCCGCCAGGTCAAGGGCGAATCGCAGTGGGCCATCCAGGTGACGGCCGCCTACGAGTTCTGATCGACGCACGATCGATCGCGCTCCCTGCGGGCGACCGGCCTCGACGGCCGGTCCTCGCGGACACCACGGGCTCCTTCGGGAGCCCGTTTTTCATGGCGGCCATGAGCCCAACTCATACCCGCCCCGCGCATTGACAATGGCGGGCCCGCGACGCGCCTCTTAAGCTCCGCGCGCCACGCCCTCCCCCATGAGCCTCACCCCCGACGCCACCGCCTCCGCCCACGCGCCCGACCGGCCGGGCAGCGCGCGCGCCGGTGCCGGGCTCGGCCTGGGGCTCGACGCCGGCGGCACGCAGACGCGCTGGGCGCTGTCGCGGCCCGACGGCACGCTGGTCGCGCGCGGCGAGGTCGGCGGCTTCAGCGCGCTGCTGCTGGACAGCAGCGCCGGCCGCGTGGCGCTGGCGCAGACGCTGCAATCGCTCGCCGCCGCGGTGATCGCGCACGCGGCACCGGGCGCCCTGCGCGGCCTGCAGGCCGGCATCACCGGGCTTGGCGAACCCGACGGCCCCGCCGGCCGGCAGCTGCGTGCGCTGCTGGCGCAGCAGCTGGGCCTGGCGCCGGCGCAGATCCATTGCGACAGCGACATCGCCCAGGCCTGGCATGCGCTCTACCGCCCCGGCGAGGGCTACCTGGTCTACGCCGGCACCGGCGCGATCGCGGCCTTCATCGACGCGGACGGCGCGCTGCACCGTGCCGGCGGCCGCGGTCCGCTGCTCGGCGACGAAGGCGGCGGCCAGTGGATCGCCCGCGAGGCACTGGCGCTGGTCTGGCGACGCGAGGACGACGCCCCCGGCGCCTGGACGGACTCGGCGCTGGCGCGCCATCTGTTCGACGAACTCGGCGGCGCGGACTGGCCGACCACCCGCGCCTTCATGTACGGCGGCGACAACGCGGCACGGCGCGGCTCGATCGGCCGGCTCGCGCTGGCCGTCGCGCGCGCGGCCGAGGCCGACGATCCCGACGCCCTCGCGCTGCTGCACCGCGCCGGCCGCGAGCTCGCCCGGCTGCCGCTGGCGCTCGTGCGCCGCCTGGGCGTGCGTCCCGTCACCGCCGCCGGACGTGTGCTGCAATTGCACCCGGCGATCGAGACCGGCCTGCGCGCCGCGCTGCCGCACGACCTGCCCCTCGCCGTTCAACAACCCGACACCGCCCTGGCCGCCGCGCGGCGCGCGGCCCTCGCCCCATGAAGACCAAGCTCCTGACCCTCGCCGCCGCCGCGCTGCTCGCGGCCTGCGCCTCGCCCACGCTGCAGATCGACAAGACGCATGTCTCGGAGAACCAGGACAGCCGCGCGCAGTTCCTGATCCTCCACTACACGGTGCTCGACTTCGACAAGTCGATGAAGGTGCTGACCACCGGCGGCAAGGTCTCCGCGCATTACCTGGTGCAGGACAACCCGTCCAAGGTCTACCAGCTGGTCGACGAGAACCGCCGAGCCTGGCACGCCGGCGTCAGCTACTGGGGCGGCGCGACCAACCTGAACTCGGCCTCGATCGGCATCGAGATCGTCAACGCCGGCTTCACCGACACGCCGCTGGGCCGCGTCTACGCGCCCTATCCGCAGCAGCAGATCGACGACGTCATCCAGCTGACCCGCGAGATCGTCGCGCGCCACGGCATCCGCTCCGACCGCATCCTCGGCCACAACGACATCGCGCCGGGGCGCAAGCAGGACCCGGGCCCGGAATTCCCCTGGAAGCAGCTCGCCGACGCCGGCCTGATCGCCTGGCCGGACGCGGCGCAGGTGCAGATCAAGCGGGCCATCTACGAGGTCGGCCCGGTGCCCGACGTCAACTGGTTCCAGCAGCGCCTGGCGCAGGTGGGCTACCAGACGCCGCGCACCGGCGAGTTCGACGTCGCCACCCGCGAGGTGATCAGCACCTTCCAGATGAAATACCGTCCGGCCAACTTCGCCGGCGACATGGATGCCGAGACCGCCGCGCTGCTGGAGGTGGTCACCACGCCCGGCGGGATGCTCATGAAGCAGCCGCGCGCCGCGGACTCGCAGGTGCGTTCGGCGTATTGACCTGGCGCCGCCTGCCTTGCTGAACTTCTTCCTCCGCCGCCTGGCCACCTTGCTGCCGACGCTGATCGGCGTGACGCTGGTCGCCTTCGGCCTGATCCGACTGGTGCCGGGCGATCCGATCGCGATCATGATGGGCGAGCGCGCGCTGGACGAGGCCACGCATGCGCGGCTGATGCACGAGCTCGGCCTGGACCAGCCGCTGTGGCGCCAGTACGCGGACTATGTCGGCGGCCTGCTGCACGGTGACCTGGGGCGATCGCTGGTGTCGCACGAGCCGGTCTCGCACGAATTCCGCGCGCTGTTTCCGGCCACCGCCGAGCTGGCGCTGTTCGCGCTGCTGCTGGCGATCGTGCTGGGCATGGCCCTGGGCATCGCCGCGGCGCTGCGTCGCGGCTCGCTGCTGGACCAGGGCGTGATGGGCGTGGCCACGGTGGGTTATTCGATGCCGGTGTTCTGGTGGGGGCTGATCCTCATCATGCTGTTCTCGGTCGGACTGGGATGGACGCCGGTGTCGGGCCGCATCGCCGTCGAGTACGACGTGCAGCGCGTCACCGGCTTCATGCTGATCGACGCGGCGCTGCACGACGAGGCCGGCGCCTGGCGCTCGGCGCTGCGCCACCTGCTGCTGCCGGCGCTGGTGCTGGGCACCAGCACGACGGCGGTGATCGCGCGCATGACGCGCTCCAGCCTGCTGGAGGTGCTGCGCGAGGACTACATGCGCAGCGCCCGCGCCCGCGGCCTGTCGCCGGCGCGGGTGGTGCTGGTGCACGGCCTGCGCAACGCGCTGATCCCCGTCATCACGGTGATCGGACTGAAGGTCGGCAGCCTGCTGGCCGGCGCGGTGCTGACCGAGACCATCTTCAGCTGGCCCGGCATCGGCAAGTGGCTGATCGACGCCATCGCGCGCCGCGACTATCCGGTCGTGCAGGCCGGCATCCTGATCTCGGCCTGCACCTTCATCGCGGTCAACCTGCTGGTGGACCTGCTGTACGGCGTGGTCAACCCGCGCATCCGCAAGCAGGGCTGAGATGAGCATGAGCGATCCCACCCGCCCGGCGCCGACGAGCCTCCCACCCGAGATCGCGCCCGTCATCGCGCCAGTGCTTCCGCCGGCAATGCCGCCCGGCCCGCTGGCCGAGTTCTGGCGCGGTTTCTCCGCCAACCGCGGCGCGCTGGTGGCGCTGGTCGTGTTCACGCTGCTGGCGCTGGCGGCGCTGCTCGCGCCCTGGATCGCGCCGCACGATCCGGTGCGGCAGTACCGCGAGGCGATGCTGACCCCGCCGCTGTGGATGGACGGCGGCCAGGCGCGCTTCCTGCTCGGCACCGATGAACTCGGTCGCGACCTGCTGTCGCGGCTGCTGCACGGCGCGCGCGTGTCGCTCGGCATCGGGCTCGCCTCGGTCGTGCTGTCGCTGATCCCCGGCGTGCTGCTGGGGCTGCTCGCAGCCTTCCACCAGCGGCTGCTGGCGCCGGTCGTGATGCGGCTGATGGACGTGATGCTCGCGCTGCCCGGCCTGCTGCTGGCGATCTGCGTGATCACGGTGCTCGGGCCGGGCCTGATGAACACGGTGATCGCGATCGCCATCGGCAGCCTGCCGGAGTACGTCCGGCTCACCCGTGCCGCCGCGCTCGCCGAGCTCGGCAAGGACTACGTCACCGCCAGCCGCGTGGCCGGCGCGTCGACCTGGCGGCTGATGTTCTCGACGGTGCTGCCCAACTGCCTGGCGCCGCTGATCGTCAACGCCTCGCTGAGCTTCTCGGCCGCGATCCTCGAGGCCGCCGGCCTTGGTTTCCTCGGACTGGGCGTCCAGGCGCCGATGGCCGAGTGGGGCACGATGCTGTCGTCGGCGCGCGACTACATCGTGCGCGCGCCCTGGGTGGTGACGCTGCCCGGACTGGCGATCCTCGTGTCGGTGCTGAGCGTCAACCTGATGGGCGACGGCCTGCGCGACGCGCTCGACCCGCGCCTGAAGAGGGTCTCGTGATGCTGGAGATCCGTGACCTGCGCGTGCGCTTCGGCGCCTTTCCGGCGGTGGACGGCGTCGACCTCGATGTCGCGCCCGGCGAGGTGCTGGGCATCGTCGGCGAATCGGGCTCCGGCAAGTCGGTCAGCATGATGGCGCTGATGGGGCTGATCGACGCGCCCGGCGTGACCAGCGCGGCCTCGCTGCGCTTCGAGGACCAGGACCTGCTGGCGATGCCCGCGGCCGCGCGCCGACGGCTGGTGGGCAAGGACATCGCGATGGTGTTCCAGGATGCGCTGGCCTCGCTCAACCCGAGCTACACCGTCGGCCACCAGATCGAGGAGGTGCTGCGGGCCCACCTCGGCCTGCGCGGCGCGGCGGCGCGCCAGCGCGCGCTGGAGCTGCTGCAGCAGGTCGAGATCCCCGACGCGGCGAGCCGACTGGGCGCCTATCCGCATGAACTCTCGGGCGGCATGAACCAGCGCGTGATGATCGCGCTGGCGATCGCCTGCTCGCCCAAGCTGCTGATCGCCGACGAACCGACAACGGCGCTGGACGTGACGATCCAGGCCCAGATCATGGACCTGCTGCTGCGCCTGCAGCGAGAGCGCGGCATGGCGCTGGTGATGATCACGCACGACCTCGCGGTGGTGGCGGAGATGGCGCAGCGCGTGGCGGTGATGTACGCCGGCCAGGTGGTCGAGACGGGCCGGCTGCCCGATGTCTTCGAGTCGCCGCGGCATCCCTACACGGCGGCCTTGCTGGCCGCGATCCCCGAGCACAACCGCGGCGGACGCCGCCTGCAGGCGCTGCCGGGCATCGTGCCGGGCGCGCTCGACCGGCCGTCGGGTTGCCTGTTCTCGCCGCGCTGCCCGCGTGCGCAGGACCGCTGCCGCGCGCAGCGGCCGGCGCTGGACGCCGGCGTGCGCTGCTTCTATCCGCTGAGCGAGGAGACCGCCGCATGAGCGCCGCCGACGACGCGCCGATGCCGGCGTTCTCGATGTCCGGGGCGGACGCGACGACAGGCGCTGCGCCGGTGCTGCAGGCGCGCGAGCTGGCTCGCCACTACCGCGTGAGCCGCGGCTGGTTCGCGCCGGCCGCGACGGTGCGCGCGCTGGACGGCGTGAGCTTCGAGCTGGCGGCGGGCAAGACCCTGGCGGTGGTGGGCGAGTCCGGCTGCGGCAAGTCCACGCTGGCGCGGGCGCTGACGCTGATCGAGGCGCCGAGCGCCGGCACGCTGCGCATCCATGGCCGTGATACCGCCGACGCGGCCGCGCGCAAGGCCTTGCGGCGCGAGGTGCAGATGGTGTTCCAGAACCCCTACGCCGCCTTGAATCCGCGCAAGACGATCGCGTCGACGCTGGCGGAGCCGCTGATGATCAACACGACGCTGGGCCGTGCCGAGCGGCGGGAGCGGATCGAGGCGCTGGCGGCCAAGGTCGGCCTGCGGCCGGAGCACCTGCAGCGCTACCCGCACATGTTCTCGGGCGGCCAGCGCCAGCGCATCTCGATCGCGCGGGCGATGGTGATGCAGCCCGGCATCGTGATCGCGGACGAGCCGACCTCGGCGCTGGACCTGTCGATCCAGGCGCAGATCCTCAACCTGTTCATGGACCTGCAAGAGGAGTTCGGCACCGGCTACGTGTTCATCTCGCACAACCTGGCGGTGGTGGAGCATGTGGCCGACGAGGTGATGGTGATGTACCTGGGTCGCGCGGTGGAACACGGCGACAAGCGCCGCATCTTCGCGCGGCCGCTGCACCCGTACACGCAGGCGCTGATCAGCGCGACGCCGGCGCTGCGTCCGGCCGACCGCCGCCAGCGCATCCGCATCCACGGCGAGCTCCCGAGCCCGCTCAAGCCCCCGACCGGTTGCGCGTTCCACCAGCGCTGCCCGCTGGCCCTCCCGCGCTGCGCCGAGGTCCGCCCCGAGCTGCGTGAGCTGGACGGGCGGCTGGTGGCGTGTGATGTGATCTGAGCCTGCGATGGCAACGGGGGACGCGGCTCAGCCCCCCGTTCCAAGTCAGCAATTCGACTGGTCGATGCGATTGCCGATCCGAGCGGGTCCAAGTGAAATGACGTCCCCTTCGTTCCGACAGGTGACCTCATGCCCCTCCGTACGCCCGAGTTCTCTGCCCCGCCCTTGAGCCGTCCCTACCGACCGCGTCTCGAGGCGACACCCATAATCGTCTCGCCTGAAGGAGCCGATATGGAAGCCAGCGACCACGAACTCACCGTCACCCTCTCCGAGTTCAAGAAGCAGACGGCGCTCGTCCTGGACGCCGCCAACCATCGGCCGATCACCGTGCTTCGCAACGGCCATGCGGCCTTCTACGTGATGGATCCCCTCCTGTACGAGGCCATCATGGACGACCTCGCGGACCAGGCCACCTACAAGAAGACGATCGAGCGCCTCGCGGACAAGTCCACGCTGATCGAGGTCGACCTTGACGAACTCTGAACCGCCACCGGGACCCCGCCCGTATGGCCTGCGCTTCCTTCCGCAAGCCTGGGATGAATGGCGGGCGCTGGACGGATCGATTCGCCAAGCGCTCAAGGGCTTGCTGATCAAGCGACTGCGTCGTCCTCATGTGCCGGGGTCGGCGCTGAAGGGCGAGCTCTCCGGCCTCTACAAGATCAAGCTGCTGCGGCAAGGCATCCGCCTCACTTACGGCGTCGAAGACGGCCTGCTGATCGTGATCGTGTTCTGCGTTGGCAAACGGGAGGGCGCCTTGGCCTACCGCATGACGCTGGTCCGCCTCAAGCAGGCGAGAGGGGCGGGCAACGGGCTGCCGCTGAAGCCAGCGCCCGCATAACCCGGTGTTATGGTCCAACCGCCCCATTTCAGTTGTGACCGTCGCACCGGCGTTTCGACAATGCGCCGGCTAGCCCTCCCCCCCGATGCGCCCTGCCCTCTCCCTCTCGCTGGCCGCGTGGCTGCTCGCGGCACTGCCCGTCGTCCAGGCGGCCGATGCCGCCGCGCCCAAGCCGCTGGTCTACTGCACCGACGCCAGCCCCGAGGGCTTCGATCCCGGCCTGTGGGATTCCGCCAGCACCAACAACGTCAACAACCAGATGTTCCAGGGGCTGGTCCGCTTCGAGCGCGGCGGCACCGCGCTGCAGCCGGCGCTCGCCACCGCCTGGACCATCAGCCCCGACGCCCGCGTCTTCACCTTCACGCTGCGCGAGCACGTCCGCTTCCACACCCGCCCGTGGTTCACCCCCACGCGGCCGATGAACGCCGACGACGTGCTGTTCACCTTCGGCCGCTTCCTCGACCGCGAGCACCCGTTCAACAAGGCCTTCCCCGCCAACTTCATCTATCCGCAGAACCTGGGCCTGGCCAAGGCGATCACGAAGATGGAGAAGCTCGACGACCGCACCGTCCGCTTCACCCTCGCGCAGCCCAACGTCACCTTCGTCACCTGGTTCGCGATGGCCTTCGCCGGCATCCAGTCGGCCGAGTACGGCGCCCAGCTGCTGCGCGAGGGCAAGGCCGCGCAGATCAACCGCCTGCCCATCGGCACCGGTCCCTACCGCTTCCGCAGCTATGCCAAGGACGACGTCGTCCGCATGGAAGCCAACCCCGACTACTGGGGCGAACCGCAGAAGACGCAGAAGCTGATCTTCACCATCAGCCGCGAAGCCGCGGTGCGGGTGCAGAAGCTGCTTGCCGGCGAATGCCAGATCACCTCGCCGCTGCGCGACATCGACGTCGCCGCCATCGACCGCCATCGCGAACGCATCCGGCTGGAGAAGATCCAGGCGCTCAACATCTCCTACCTGTCCTTCAACCTGCGCAAGCCGCCGACCGACAACCGGCTGGTGCGCGAGGCGCTGGACATCGCCGTCGACCGCGACGCGATCTTCCGCGCGCTGTTCCCGCGCGGCGACGCGATGCAGGCGGTCAACCCGTTCCCGCCGGCCATCCCCGGCTACAACCGCGCGCTGAAGAACGAGTACGACCCCGAGCGCGCCAAGGCCCTGCTCCGGCAGGCCGGCTTCCCGGACGGCCTGGACATCGACCTCTGGGCGCTGCCCGTCACGCGCCCGACCAACCCCAACGGCCAGTTGATGGCGCAGTTGATCCAGCAGGACTGGGCCCGGATCGGCGTGCGCGCGCAGATCCGCACCTACGAATGGGGCGAGTACCTCAAGCGCGCCAACGCCGGCGAGCATTCGGTCTACATGAGTGGCTGGTCCGGCGAGAGCGGCGACGCCGACGACTTCCTGACACCCAACCTCAGCTGCGCGACCAACAAGTCGGGCGTCAAGTTCTGCAACGCCGAGTTCGAGCGACTCATCGACGCGGCCCGCGCCACGCCCGACCAGGCGCGGCGCATCGCGCTCTACGAGCAGGCGCAGGTGATCTTCAAGCGCGAGCGCCCGTGGATCACGATGGCACACTCGACGGTCTACATCCCCACCAGCAAGGACCTGCGCGGCTTCAGGATGCAGCCCAACGGCGGGGTGGTCTTCGAGAACGTCTACCGTGAATAAGCCTGCTCTTCCTCTTCGCGCGCTGGCCCGAGCGCCGGGCCGCCCCCAGCCGGGCCGGGCCCCCTCGGGGGGCCGGACGACGTATTCGTCGGACGGGGGGCCGACATGAGGCTTCGTCACATTGAAGTCTTCCACGCCATCATGCAGGCCGGCACGATCAGCGGCGCGGCGCAGTTGCTGCACATCTCGCAGCCGGCCGTCACGAAGGTGCTGCAGCACTGCGAGCTGCAGCTGGGCATGCCGCTGTTCGACCGGGTGCGCGGCAAGCTCTATCCGACGCCCGAGGCGCAGCGGCTGTTCGTCGAGATCGACAAGCTCAACCGCGACCTCGTCGCCATCCGGCGCCTGGCGGCCAACCTGCGCAGCGGCGAGTCCGAATCGCTGCGCCTGATGGCCACGCCGACGCTGGGCGCCGCGGTGATCCCGGCGGCGATGACGCACTGGGCGCAGGCCTTCCCGCGCAGCCGCTGCCAGCTCAGCACCAACCACACCCGCGAGATCGTCTCGGCGCTGCTGCTGGGCGAAGCCGACCTGGCGCTCAGCCTGCAGGACCCGCGCCATCCCGGCATCAAGGCCGAGGTGCTGGCCAGCGGCACGATGATGGCGCTGTGCCCGGTGCAGGGTCCCGAGGCGCAGGGCAGCGGCCCGCTGCCGCTGGAGGAGATCCAGTCCGAGCTGATCGCGATGGCCGAGGACGACCCGCTGGGCCACATGCTGCACAACGCCAGCGAGGCCGAGGGCCGGCACCTGGACAGCCGCATCACCGTCCAGACTTACCAACTCGCCCGCGCGCTGGTGGAGGCGGGCGTGGGCATGACCGTCGTCGATCCGTTCACCGCCGCGTCGGCCGACCCGACCCGGGTCAAGGTCCGGCCGCTGGCGCCGCCAATGGCCATCCACCTCTACCTGCTGACCTCCGCCAGCGCGCCGCTGGCCCAGGCGGCGCGCCGGCTGGTCACCTACCTGCGGGACGCGGCCCGCGCCAACCTGGACAGCCTCGCCGGATGAATGCCATTCCCTGCGAAGAGATCGCGGCGCATGCCGAGTTCCGCTCGCTGCTGATCATCCCCGGCATCGCGGTGGACCTGCGCTACGCGACGCCTGACAACTTCGTCGGCCGCAATGTCTACGGCGGCCTGGACTGCGCCTTCCTGCGCCGCGAGGCGGCCGATGCGCTCGCCGAGGCCGCCGCCTGGCTGGGCCGCCACTGCCCCGGCCTGACGCTGGTGGTGCTGGATGCGCTGCGGCCGCAGCGGGTGCAGGAAGCGCTGTGGGCCGAGCTGGAAGGCACGCCGCTCACCAAGTACCTGGCCCACCCGGCGCGGCGCTCGATCCATTCATTCGGCATGGCCGTCGACGTGACCCTGCTGGACGACCAGGGCCGCGAACTCGACATGGGCACCGGCTTCGACGAAATGACGCCGGCGTCCCACCCCGAGTTCGAGGCCGAGCAACTCGCCGCGGGCGGCCTCACCGCGGACCAGCTGCGCCATCGCGGCTGGCTGCGGGCAGCGATGCGCCATGCCGGCTTCCAGACCATCACGACCGAGTGGTGGCACTTCGATTTCGGCGACCGCGAGCGCGTACGCCGCGAGCTGCCGCTGGTGCTGTGAACGGCGACCGGCGCCACCCGCCTGCTTCTTCCGGAGTTCCTCATGACCGCCTCCCGCCGCCACCTCCTCACCGGCGCCGCCGCGGCCGCCGCACTGGGCGCACTGTCGCCGGCGGGGGCGCAGACCGCCGCGCCGGCCCGCGCCGCACGGCCCAATGCCGCGCCCGAGCTGCTGCGCGCGCGGCGGCTGCGCGCCGGCGACACGATCGCGCTGGTCAGCCCCGCCAACGCGACCTATGAGCGCGAGCCACTGGAGATCGCCGTCGAGTCGCTCGAGGCGCTGGGCTTCAAGGTCAAGCTCGGGGCCAACGTGCGCGGCCGTTACGGCCAGTTCGGCGGCACCGACGTGCAGCGCGCCGCCGACATCAACGACGCCTTCGCCGACGACGAGGTGGCCGGGATCCTGGCCCTGACCGGCGGGTCAGGATGCAACCGCATCGTCGACAAGCTGAACTACGCGCTGATCCGCCGCAAGCCGAAGTTCTTCGGCGGCTTCTCTGACCTGACCAGCCTGGTCAACGCGATCCACAAGCAGACGGGGCTGATCACCTTCCACTGCCCGGTCGCGGGCTCGGAGTGGAACGAGTTTTCGCTCCAGCATTTCCGCGCCGTGGCGATGGACGCGCAGGCCGACCTGCTGCAGAACCCGCAGGGCGAGCGCGGCGCCCACCTCGTCCAGCGCGAGGATCGCATCAGCACGCTGCGACCGGGCCTGGCGCGTGGACCGCTGGTGGGCGGCAACCTGGCGGTGCTGAGCTCGCTGGCCGGCTCGCCCTACTTCCCCGACACGCGGGGCGCGATCCTCTTCCTGGAGGAGGTCAACGAGTACATCTACCGCGTCGACCGCATGCTGTCGACGCTGCGGCTGTGCGGCGCGCTGGACCAGCTGTCGGGCGTGGTGCTGGGCAAGTTCACCCAATGCGGGCCCGGGGATGGGAGCTACGGCACGCTGACGCTGGATGAGGTGTTCGACGACTACTTCCTGCCGCTCAACATCCCGGTGTACCGCGGGGCGATGATCGGCCACATCAAGCGCAAGTTCACCGTGCCGGTGGGGCAGCCGGCGGAAATGGACGCGACCGCGGGAACGGTGCGCTTGCTGTCGCCGGCGGTGACCTGAAGACCCTCACCCCTGCCCTCTCCCGCAAGCGGGAGAGGGAGTTCGAAGCGCAGCGCGGCGCAGTCATCCCCTCGCCCCCTTTGGGGGAGAGGGAAGGGTGAGGGGGCTCGTGCCACGGCGCTGCTGTCCTTCAACGCTTCCCTCTCCCCCGCCCTCGCTTCCTCCGGGGGAAATGAGTTCTTGCAATCGCTGGCGGCCCTCGCTGGGCCTCATTGCCGCGCCACCCAGTCGACCAGCGCGTCGATGGCGGGGCGCGCCTTCATCGCCTGCTCGTCGTTGACGATGGCGACGACGATCCAGGTCCGGCCGGTCGAGTCCGGCACGTAGCCCGCCAGCGCCACGACGTCGCGCAGCGTGCCGGTCTTCATGCGGGCCCGGCCCTCGGCCGCCGTGCCCTTCATGCGCCGCGCCAGCGTCCCGTCGACGCCCGCCACCGGCAGCGTCGCCAGCAGCTCCGGCCCGTGCGGCCCGCGCGCCGACGCCCCCAGCATCGCCGCCAGTTGCGCCGCAGTCGCCCGCTCGGTGCGCGACAGGCCTGAGCCGTTCTCCAGCGTCATGCCCGTGGTGTCGATGCGCTGCGCCGCGAACCAGTCGCGCACGACGCGCGCGGCAGCCTGGCGCGTGTCCTCGCCCGGCTGCGCCGCGGCCGCGCCCAGGCGCAGGAACAGCAGCCGCGCCAGCGCGTTGTCCGAGACCTTCATCACCGGCCGCAGCAGCTCCGCCAGCGGGCGGTCGCGATGCTGGACCAGCACGCGCGCACCCTCGGGCGTCGCGCCCTCGCGGATCTCGCCCGACAAGCTCCCGCCGAGCTCACCCCACAGCTGGCGCAAGGCTTGCGCCGTCTCCCATTGCCGGTCCAGCACGTTCAGCGACTGCGTCACCTGGCAGCCGCGCGGGAACTCGCCCGCGAGCACCAGCCGGCCCCCACCGCCGGGCAAGGGCTCGAAGCGCGACGGCATCCAGCCATCGTCCCAGTCCTTGCAGGGCTTGTCGTTGAGCCTCACCGCGCTGGCGTCGATCACCAGGGCGCCGAACTGCGGGAAGGGCCGCACCGTCAGCCCGCGCTCATCGGCGGCGAGGTCGTACTGCAGCAGGCTGCCGTTGAGGTGCAGCGCGTCGGGAATGACGTTGTAGGGAAATTCCGCCTGCTCGTCGAAGCGCGGCGCGTCGATGTCCAAGCGCGACGGCTGGAACAGGCCGCGGTCGACGACGATGCCGCCGGCCAGTTCGCGCACGCCATGGCGCTCCCGCAGCTCGCGCAGCATCGCCCACAGCGCGGGCCAGTCCAGGTCCGCGTCGGCCCCGCCCTTGAGCACCAGCGGCCCGTCGAGCCGCCCGTCACGGACCTCGCCCGCGGCCAGCAGCTGCGTCTGCCCGCGGCTGCTCGGCCCCAGCCGGTCCAGCGCGACCACCGCGGTGATCGTCTTCATCGTCGAGGCCGGCGCCATCGGCCGGTCCGCGTTCAGGCGCAGGCCGGTGCCGGGCGCCTCCAGCGGATGGGCCACCACCGCCAGCGAGGCGGCCGGCACGCCGGCCTCGCGCAAGGCGGCCTGGACCGGCGCGGGCGGCGTGTCGATGAAGGTGGCGCAGCCGGTCGTGGCCAGCGCGGCGACCAGGAGGGCAAGGGCGGTGATCGATCGCATGAGGGGCGACTGTATCGGCCCGGCGCCTTTGCATTCCCGCAGGTTATGGACGCGCGACAAGCATTCATCGGGACGGAAGCAACAAATGGGTGAGGTTCCTAGGACCTTGAAATCGTCTCGTGCTTGAAGATCGTTCGCAGCTCGCAACAGGTCGATCGCCAATGGTCGCGCCTCCGTCGTTGGCGGCGTTGCAGGACGCCGGGTCCGGTTAACAAGGAGAAGGTCGTGAAACTGAATCAACTCGCTCGCTGTCTCGTGGTGGTGGGGCTGGGCGCCCATGCGGCGGCCTGGTCGCAGGAGGTCCAGAAGATGGAGCGGGTGGAGATCACCGGCTCGAGCATCAAGCGCATCCAGGACGAAGGCGCGCTGCCGGTGCAGACGATCTCCCGCCGGGACCTGGACCGCCAGGGCATCGTGTCGGCCGAGCAGCTGATCGCCACGCTCTCGGCCAACGGCAACGGCCTGGACAACCTGGCCTCCAACGCCGACGTGGTGTCGGGCCAGGCGCGGGGCAACAACGGCGCGACCTCCGCCAACCTGCGCCTGCAAGGCGCCAACGCGACGCTGATCCTGCTGAACGGCCGCCGCATCGCCGCGCACGGCCTCAACGGCGGCGTCGTCGACCTGAACCAGATCCCGATGGCCGCCATCGAGCGCGTCGAGGTGCTCAAGGACGGCGCCTCCTCGACCTACGGCACCGATGCCGTGGGCGGCGTCATCAACTTCATCCTGCGCAAGGACTACCAGGGCCTGCAGGCCAGCGCCTTCACCGACGTGACCGAACACGGCGGCGGCAACATCTACCGCGCGTCGCTGACCGGCGGCGGCGGCAACATCGACAAGGACGGCTTCAACCTGCTGGCGGTGCTGTCGGTGACCGACAACAAGCGCCTGGACGGCTCGCAGCGCGATTTCGTCAACAGCTTCCAGCCCGAGCGCGGCCTGTCGCCGGACACGCGCGGCACGCCTTTCGCAACGCTGTTCCTGCCCACGACGACGGGCACGACCATCCGCAACGTGCTGAGCCGCCCGGGCTCCAACGCCAACACCGGCCCGCTGTACAACGGCGCCGCGATCAACAGCGTCAACATCCTGGACCTGCCCGGCCAGGCCGGTTGCGCCTCCCAGCCGGGCATGGGGCCGTATGCGGAGAAGCTGTGGAACTCGGCCTCCGCCTCGCCGGCCAACCAGTTCGGCTGCGCCTGGGACACCGGACGCGCCGCAGTCATCCAGCAGCCGGTCAAGAACACCAACCTGGTCACTCGCGGCCAGCTCAAGCTCGGCGAGCACCTGCTGACCGGCGAACTGCTGCTGGGCAAGTCGGAGTCGACCAAGTACTTCTCGCCCAACCAGATCAGCAGCGCCGCGTCGACCTCGACGCTGGGGCTGCCCAACGGCACGACCACGCGCAACCCCTTCGCCGACCTGGCCTATCCGTCCAGCGGTGCCGGCTACCAGCGGGTGTTCGACGCGCTGGTGGCGCAGTTCCCCTCGCTGGCCGCCAACCAGGGCCTGCCGATGACCTTCCGCTGGCGCTGCATGGAATGCGGCGAGCGCGCCATCGGCACCGACACCGACACCGGCCGCTACCTGCTGAGCCTGGACGGCCCGCTGCCCTTCCTCAAGGACTGGGACTACAAGGCCGGCGCCTCACACGCCTACAGCAAGAGCACCTCGACGCTGGAGAGCGGCTATCACAACTACGTCGGCCTGGCCAACCTGATCAACACCGGCGTGCTCAACCCCTTCCTGCTGGCGGGCGAGTCGCAGACGCCGGCGGCGCTGGCGGCGCTCAACGCCATCTCGGCGGCGGGGACGGAGCTCTATGGCGGCAAGTACACGACCGACCAGTTCGACGCCACCGTGTCGGGCCCGGTCTTCAAGCTGCCGGCGGGCGAGGTGATGGCGGCGCTGGGCGTGGACTACCGCATCGAGAAGTACCGCTTCGACGGCAACACCTCGGTCAACACCAACGACATCAACACCTGGGTCTACAACGCGCCGTTCGACAACATCAACGCGCTGAGCGGCGTGAAGCGCAAGGTGGGCGCGATCTTCGGCGAGACCATCATCCCGATCGTCAAGAACCTCGACCTGAACCTGTCGGTGCGCTATGACAAGTACACCGGCTTCGGCAGCACGACCAACCCGAAGGCCTCGGTGCGCTACCAGCCGCTGGAGAGCCTGGTGTTCCGCGCGTCGTACAGCACCGGCTTCCGGGTTCCCACCTTCAACCAGCTGTTCAACGGCGTGACCGAGTCGCCCTACACCGGCGCCGGCGTGCCGGATCCGGCGACCTGCCCCGGCAACGTGGTGAGCAACGCGCCGGGCTGCCAGGCGATCACCTTCAACACGCTCTTCGGCGGCAAGCCGGACCTGCGGCCGGAGGAGTCGAAGATGTCCAACATCGGCTTCGTGTGGCAGCCCTCGCCGGCCTTCAACATGAGCGTCGACCTGTGGGACATCAAGCGGGACGGGCAGATCCAGAGCCTGACGCTGTCGCAGATCCTGAACAACTACCAGCTCTTCCCCGAGGCCTTCCTGCGTGACAGCACCGGCGCGCTGAAGATCGTCGACACGCGCTGGATCAACACCGGCGAGACGCGCACGCGCGGGCTGGAGCTGTCGATGCGCGGCAGCACGCCGCTCAACGGCGGCCGCCTGACGGCCGGCCTGGATGGCACCTACCTGCTGGAGAAGAAGTCCAAGCTGCTGGACAACGTGCCCTTCGGGCCGAGCGAGGTCGGCCGCTTCACGCGCTCGAGCGAGCTGGGCCTGCGCTGGAAGCACAGCGCCTACATCACCTACGCTTATGGCGACTGGGCCTGGTCGCTGCGCCAGCAGTACTCGACGGGCTACTACGGCTACGTGCCGCCGGGCATCGCCAACGGCAACGCGACGGCGCCGGCCTTCGACCCGTGGGTCAAGCCGTACTACCTGCACCACGTCAGCGTGGCCTACACCGGCATCAAGAACCTGACGATCACGGCCGGCATCAAGAACATCCTCGACCAGGGCCCGCCGTTCGCGAACAGCTACGACAGCAACACCGGCTCGGGCAGCTCGTGGGAGCCGCGTGTCGCCGACCCGCGCGGGCGCTCGTTCACGCTGGGGCTGGACTACAAGTTCTTCTGATCGCTCCGATGGCCTACCGCCTCGCGCGGCGGCCTCGGACACACGAAAGCCCGCCGGGGAACCGGCGGGCTTTTTTACGCCTTGCCGCCCAGTGCGGCCGAGGTCAAGGGGAAGACGCGTTTCACGCCCTGCTCCCGGATCGTGTGCAGGAATCGCAGGAGCGGACCGGTCGGTCGATCCAGCCCTTGCTCGTAGCGGCGCAGCAGCCGCGCTGTCGTGCTGAGCATGTTCGCGAAGACATAGAGGCTGAGGTCCGCCTCCTCCCGGATGGCCCGGACCTCGTCGGGCGTCAGCGGCGCCGGCGGTGCAATGCCGCACCAGGCCAGGCGTTGCATTCGTTCATCGCTGGCACACCCGCAGGCATGCAAGGCCCGCCCGGTCTTCACCATGCGGTCAATCGAGTCGTACTTGCGCTTACGCATCACAGATCACCTCCTTCAATATTCCCGAACTGATAGCCCACGCCAACTGGTCGCCATGCATCTCTTCCAAGAGCGCATTCGCTTCCTTGCATCCCTGCATCCGCGCGTCATCGATATTGGCGAGGACGTTCTTCGCATAGCCTTCGATGAAGAACCATGGCGCGCCCGGTCGATGGGCGACGATCACGCGGAAGCCATCGCGTCTGCCGGCGCCGGATCGTGCAATCCGCTTCTTGAAGAGTCCACTACCAAGATCTGCATCGATCAGGCCGCGTTCCATTTCAGCCACGGCACGGCAGAGATCACCGTCTGCGCATGCCCTGCTTGCGCCTCCACTTTTGAAAGCCTGGGACCAGATACACGGCGCGAGCCATGTCGACCTCCTCGCATCTTCGTGGACGAGAAGAGTGCCAGGTCTTGCGTGGCAAGTCGTCGCCCTGAAGTCGGCCCTCCGATGGAGGCAACCTGTTCAGGCTTCGAGCGTCCCCGCCACCGAATCCAGCGTCACCGCGACACCGATCGGCAGCGGAAGGTTCGGCGACGTATGGCCGCTTGGCCAACCGGCAAGCACCGGCACGCCGAGCCCGCCGAAGTAATCGGCCAGCACCTCATCCGGCGAGTCCGCATCGCTGAAGCTGCCCAGCAGCACGCCCGTCAGCTGGTCGAGCGCGCCGCTCAGGCGCAGCTGGCACAGCAGGCGATCGATCTTGTAGGGATCCTCCCCGACGTCCTCGAGGAACAGCACCGAGCCCCGCAGGTCGGGCATGAACGGCGTGCCCAGCAGCGCCACGAGCACCGCGAGATTGCCTCCCGTGAGCACGCCGCGAACGGGCGCTGTCCCGCGATTCAGCGGATGCGGTGCGAGCGCGGGCCCGAGCCGCTCCCCTTCCCGCAGACCCCGTCGCAGCCGCTGCGCGAGCGCGACGGCATCGGCCCATCCCGACTCCCCCTTGCACCAGTCCGAGGCCGGCATCGGCGCATGCCAGCTGGCGAGGCCCTCCTGCTGTCGCAGCGCCATCAGCGCCGTCAGGTCGCTGTAGCCGATCAGCGGCTTCGGGAAGCGGCGCAGCAGCGCGCGATCGATCCGGTCCAGCAGCCGCATGCAACCGTAACCGCCGCGCAGGCCGATGACGGCGTCGACGTCGGGATCGGCCAGCGCGGCCTCCAGGTCGTTCAGCCGCCGGTCGTCGTCCGCCGCGAGATGGCCGAGGAACGCGGGACCCGCGCAACCCGGGAACACCTTCGCGCGAAAGCCCAGCCGCTCGATCATCGGCACGACCTGATCGAGCCCGCCCTCGCGCGGCGGACCGGCGGGGGCGATGACGCCGAGGCAGGCACGCCCGGGCAGGGGAGGCAGCAGCAGGGTGGTGGAAGGCATCACGATCAACCGTCGAGTTCAGGCCTCGAGCCACGCCGCCATCCGTGCGTCGATCGCGGCGCCGAGCGCCGGGATGCGCCACGTCGTCGGGCAGCGGGGATCGGGAGCGTAGCGCGACCCGAGGCTGGTCAGCAGCGCGATCAGGTAATGGCGCTGGCGCGGCGCGATGCCGCGCACGATGCCGGCATCGGACGCGTAGTTCTCCGTGTTGCCGGTCTTGTGCGCGAACCAGACCTCGCCGCCGGCCGCGAAGCGCCGCAGGTCGCCCGGCAGCGACACCTCGCCCGCGTGCAGCGATCCGTCGGGCTGCAACCACCGCGACGGCAGCCGCGCCGGCAGGCACGGCAGCCAGCCCGGCACGCCCGCCAAGGCGCCACTCGACAGCACCTGATGCAGCGCCTGGTCCTGCAGCGCATGCATCGCCTGGTTGCGGCTCTCGGGCGACAGCCGCGGCGCGTCGGCCGCCAGCCAGGGCGCGCGGGGCGCGGTCGGGTCCAGCCACCAGAGCAGGCGCACCGTGTCCCACGCCGTCATCTGGATCTGCCCGACGCCGGACCCCGCCGCGTTGCCCCAGCCGCCCTCAGCCGTCGTGTTGGCCAGGCGCAGCGTCGTCAGCCCGAGCGACGCGAACAGCGCATGCAGCTCGTTGCGCACCTCGCGTCCTCCGTCGCGGCGGATCGCGCCGACCGCATGCATCAGCGTCACCAGCGCCGAGGTCGCCTCGTTGCTGCTCCAGGTGACCATGTCATAGGCCCAGTCGGCTACCACGCGCTCGCGGCCGCCGTATTCCAGCGACTGCCACCAGCCAGCGCGTCCCTGGTCGACCAGCCGCCCGATGCCGACCAGCACCATCAGCTTCAGCAGCGACGCCGGATAGGGCGCGACCACGCGGCCGCCGCCCTCGCCCACGGCGCCCGCGAGTGGCACCCAGTCCATCGCGGACCAATCCGAGCCCGGGCGCCACGCGATCGAGTTCCCGTCGGCATCGCGCTGGTCCGCCAGGAAGCGCAGGTTGCGCACCGGCCCGCCATCGGCCGGCAGCTCGGCGATCAGGCCCTGCGGATGCTCGCGCGAGAACGCCACGTTCGCCCACACCGGCGGTCCCGATTCGGGGAAGGCCGCGACGGCCAGGTCGATGCTGGGGAAGTGCCGGATCGGTCGCCCCTCGTCCTGCGGATCCAGCGTCGCGCCGAAGTCCTGCGCCAGGACCGCCTCGCGCAAGGCCTGGGCCAGGGCGGCGTGGGTCAAGGGCTGGGCGGGACGGGCGCCTGGACGAAGCGGCGCGCGGCCGTCCGCCGGCGCGGCGGGCGAGGGCGCGCTGCGTCCGTCCGTCACCGCGAACCCTCAGGCAGCGCGCAGCTGCAGGCCGTCCAGCGCGATCGGGCTGGGCTTGCCGGACACCAGGTCGGCCACGATGCGGGCCGAGCCGAAGGAGAAGGTGAAACCCAGGGCGCCATGGCCGACATTCAGCCACAGCCCGCGCAGCGGCGTCTCGCCCAGCATCGGCGCGCCGGACGGCGTGGCCGGCCGCAGCCCGGCCCAGGGCACCGCGCGGTCGTAGTCGGCGGCCTTCGGGAAGGTCTCGCGCACATTGCGCTGCAAGGCTGCCAGGCGCTTGGGATCGATGCGGGTGTCCTCGCCGACCAGATCGACCATCGCCGCCACGCGCAGCTGCTGACCGATGCGGGCGTAGAGCGTCTTGCGCTCGAAGTCGGTCACGCTGACGGTCGGCGGACGGTGCACGCCGTTGATCGGCGCGGACAGGCTATAGCCCTTGAGCGGATACAGCGGCAGCCGCAGGCCGACGAGCTCCGCCAGCGCCGCGCTCTGCAGCCCGGCCGCCAGCACGACCCCGCCGGTCGCCAGTTCGCCCTGGTCGGTGCGCAGCGCGACGACGCGCTCGCCCTCGACGACGAAACCGGTCGCATGCGCCTGCAGCCGTCCCTGGAAATTCGGATGCCGCGCGAGGCGCTCGCCCAGCTGGACGCTGAGCGCGTGGCAATCGGCCACGGCCTCGCCCGTCGTGAAGATGCCGCCCGCGAGCCAGTCCGCGCCGCCATCGCCCAGCGCGGGTTCGATGGCGAGGCATTCGTCCCGGGTCAACGCGCGTTCCGGTCCGCCCGGCGCGCGCGCGGCCACGCGGGCGAATTCCTCGGCCTTCCGGTAGACGACCAGCTTGCCGGGGGTGCGCAGCTCGATGGCGTCGAGGGCCGCGTGGCGTTGCAGCTCGCCGAAGCATTGCTGGCTGAAGGCGCCCAGTTCGAGCAGGCGCTCGGTGGTGCGCTGGTTGATCGGACCGCGGCAGTGGGCGAGGAAGGCGGCCAGCCAGCGCCACTGCGCGGCGGTGCCATCGGGCTTGAAGCGCAGCGGGCCGTCGGGGTCCAGCAGCCAGCGCAGCGCCTTCAGCGGCACGCCGGCATCGGCCAGCGGCGACACGTAGCGGTAGCTGAGCTGCCCGCCGTTCGCCCGGCTCGCGCCGGTGGCGAGCGCGGCCTCGCGCTCCACCAGCGTCACCCGGTGCCCCGCCTCCGCCAGGGCCCAGGCGGTGGTGACGCCAACGACGCCGCCACCGATCACCACGAGTTGCTTCATCCCGGACGAATTCATTCTTGAATGGTCCGGGAGCGTACGGATTCGCGCCGGCCTCAGCCAATGAAAGCGAGGCCGCCACCCATAACCCTGTTGAATGCGCGCAAATGCGGTGCCAGCGAGGTGGCAGCGCAGTGACGGCGCGGTGACAGACAACGCGCCAGCCGAATGACTCCCTCTCCCCGCCGCGCGGGGAGAGGGTGGGGGTGAGGGGTCTTTCGATCTGCCGCAGCGCTACGGCAAGAACCCCCTCACCCTACCCTCTCCCCCTCCCGGGGGGAGAGGGAATGATGCGGATGTGCATCGACAGGTGCAGAGCACGCCAGCCGAATGACTCCTTTCCTTCTCCCTGGGGAGAGGGGATGAGAAAGAGCGGTCCGTTCAGGCCAGCACGGCCGCCATCGCATTCGCGGTGGCTTCGACATTGCGGGTGTTCAAGCCGGCGATGCACATCCGGCCCGAGCGCAGGATGTAGACGCCGAATTCCTCGCGCAGCCGGTCCACCTGCTCCGGCGTCAGCCCGGTGTAGCTGAACATGCCGCGCTGCGTCAGGAAGTAATCGAAGTTGCGCCCCGGAATCTTGGCCGTGATGACCTCGAACAGCGCATTGCGCATCGCCAGGATGCGCTCGCGCATCTCCTCGACCTCGCCCTCCCACAGCGCGCGCAGCGCCGGGTCGCCGAGCACCTTGGCCACGACCTGGCCGCCATGCATCGGCGGGTTGGAGTAGTTGCGGCGGATGGTGAACTTCAGCTGGCCCAGCACGTTGGCCGCCTGCGCCGCGTCCGGGCACACGACCGACAGCGCGCCGCAGCGCTCGCCGTACAGGCTCATGTTCTTGGAGAAGCTGTTGGCGACGAAGAAGCTCAGCCCCTCGGCGGCCAACGCGCGGATCGCGAAGGTGTCCTGCTCCAGCCCGTCGCCGTAGCCCTGATAGGCCAGGTCCAGGAAGGCGATCAGCTCGCGCTCCTTCAGCACCGGGATCAGCGCGTCCCATTGCGACTGCGACAGATCCACGCCGGTCGGGTTGTGGCAGCACGCATGCAGCAGCACGATGCTGCGCGCCGGCGCCTCCGACAGCGCCTGCAGCATCGCCTCGAAGCGCAGGCCGCCGGTCTTGGCGTCGTAGTACGGGTAGCTGCGGCACTCCAGCCCCGAGCCCTCGAAGACGGCGCGGTGGTTGTCCCAGGTCGGGTCGCTCAGGTAGATGGCGCTGTCGGGGAAGTAGCGCTTGATGAAATCCGCGCCCACCTTCAGGCCGCCCGACGAGCCCACGCCCTGGATGGTCGCCACCCGGTTGCTCTTGAGCGCCTCGCTGTCGGCGCCGAACAGCAGCTTCTGCACCTCGGTGCGGAAATTGGCGGCGCCTTCCATCGGCAGGTAGGGCCGGGCGCCGGCCTGCTCCACCACGGCCAGCTCGGCCCGGCGCACCGAATCCAGCATCGGGATGCGGCCGTCGTCGTCGAAGTAGATGCCGATGGACAGGTTGATCTTCTGCGTGCGCGGGTCCTTCTGGAAGGCCTCGTTCAGGCTGAGGATGGGATCGCCCGCGTAGGCGTCGACGTGCTGGAACATGCTGGGAACTCCAGGTTGGACAAACGGCGGCGGCCATTATCCCCAGCCGGACCCGTCCCCACCGCAACAGCCCCGCCGCCAGCGCACCGGTACAGCACGACGACAATGCCGGCTTCGCATCACCTGCCCCACCGAATCACATGATCACCGACTTCAACGCGCGTGGCGCCGCCTGCCTGCCGGGCCACCTGGGCATCGAGATCGTCGAGGTCGAGAAGGGCCGCGTCCACGCGCGGCTGCCCGTGCGCCAGCAGGTCATGGCGCCCAACGGCTACCTGCACGCCGGCAGCGTCGTCACGCTGGCCGATACCTGCTGCGGCTACGGCTGCATCGCCTCGCTGCCGGACGGCGCCAGCAACTTCACCACCGTCGAGCTCAAGTCCAACCACCTGGGCACCGCCCGCGACGGCGTCATCGAATGCACCGCCGTGGCCGTCCACATGGGCCGCACGACGCAGGTCTGGGACGCGACCGTCAGCCACGACGGCAAGACGATCGCGCTGTTCCGCTGCACGCAGATGGTCCTGTATCCGAAGGCGTGAGCCGTCCCTGAATCGCCGAGGGGTTCGTCAGAGCGCCTTGCCGCTGCCGATGGCCATCACCAGGCGCGTGACCAGAACGAGCTTGGGCGCGATGGCGTCGATGACGACGAACTCGCTGTCGCTGCTGTGCGCGCCGTAGCCGCGCACGCCCAGGCCTTCGATCACCGGCGCCTTGGTCGCCAGCGCGGCATAGGCTGCATCGGTGCCGCCGCCGGTGGGACGGTCACGGACGACCAGCTCCAGCTTCTGCTCGTCGGCCAGCGCCTTGGCCTTGGCGGCCAGGGCGCGCGAGGCCTCCGTCGCCTGCAGCGGCGGCCGGCGGCGGTCGAAGCTCAGCGTGATCTCCGACTCCGGCAGCAGCTTGTTCTGGATGCGCTTGCGCAGCTCGGCCTCCATGCCGTCGAAATCGGCGACGCGGTCCGCCCGCGCGTCGCCGTTGGCCTCGGCCCGCTCCGGGATCGCGTTGCGCACCGAGCCCGCCTTGGCCATCGTCCAGTTCAGGTGCTTCCCGTTCTTCGGGTCGGACAGGTCGCGGGTCTGCATGATCTGGTGGGCCATCTCGTACAGCGCGTTGACGCCCTTCTCCGGCGCCGCGCCCGCATGCGACGAGCGCCCCTTGACCTTCAGGTCCACCGACGCGATGCCGCTGGTGGCCAGCCGCACCGTGTCCGGCGTCGTCGGCCCGCCGCCGCCCTCGAAGGACAGCACCGCGTCGTGCTCGCCGCCCAGCCGGGTGATCAGCGCGTTCGATCCGGGCGAGCCGATCTCCTCGTCGCCGTTGATGAGCACGGTGATCTCGGCGTAGTCCTTGAAGCCGACCGCCTTGAGCATCGCCAGCGTGTGGAGGATGGTCGCCACGCCCTGCTTGTCGTCGGCGATGCCCAGGCCGTAGGCGTGATTGCCGTCGATGCGGAAGGGCTGCTGCTTCAGGCCGCCGCGCTGGTAGACGGTGTCCATGTGCGCGATCAGCATCACGCGCTTGCCGGTGGCGCTGCCCCCCTTGAACGACGCGCGCACGATCTGGCCCACCTTGGCGGGGCCGTCGCCGGCGTCGGAGGTCGGCGACGCGATGGTCGTGTCGGGATCGATCAGCTGCACCTGCCCGCCGAGCTCACGCAGCCGCTGGGCGATGAGGCCGGCGATGCGGTCCAGGCCCTGGCGGTCGGAGCTGCCGGACTCGATCTCGACAAGCTGCTGCAGCGTCTTCATCAGCTGGGGCTGCTCCCTGGCGGCCAAGGCCTGCAGCTCGGGCACGGTCTGGGCCTGGGCGCCGAGGGCGGCCATCGCGGCCAGGGCGAGCGCCGCGCGGCGCCAGACAGGGAAGGAAGCCAGCATCGTCGAGGTCTCCGATCGGTGGGGTGCTTGTCGTCGCCGCTCCCTCGGGGGAGCGAAGGAAGGGCCGATCCTATCGGCAGACCGCTCCGCCGTCCGCGCTGAAAGTGTTTCGTGTGCGGAGCGACGCAAGCGCTCGCGGCATCCCTGGCGGCGTTACCGATGCGCTGAGGCCCTTCAGCCGTCGCGGCGGCCCTGGCGGCCGGGCGCGCGTTGAGGCAGGCTCGCGCTCATGCCATCGACACCCTCGCCCGTCGGCCGCTCCCCTGTCACGGATTTCCCGCGTCCGGCACCGGCACGGCGCCGACGGCTCGGGAGCGTCGTGCTGGTCCTGGCCCTGGCCACCGGCCCGGCGCTCGGCGACGACGTCCGCCGCAATGTCTTCGACGATCCCTTCGTCCAGTTGACGTCGGCGATCCCGCCTTCGGTGTGCCCGGTCCCGGCGGGCCCGCTGCTCACCGAGGCTGAAGCCCGGGCCCAGGCCCACGGTCGCATCGAGCGCGGCACGAGCTGCTTCCAGAGTGGCCGCTGCCGCCTGCCCAACGCGTATCTCTACGACAAGGAAATCATGCCGCGGGTGCAGAAAGCCATCGCCGCGGACGGCCGCTTCGCCGCCACGACCAGCGTCTGGGCGCTCGGCCAGCGGCGTTGGATCTGGCTGCAGGGCTGCGTGCGGAGCGCCGGGGACGCCGCGGCGCTGGAAGCGCTGGTGAAGCAGCTGGACGATGTCGAGGCCGTCTTCAACGAGCTCCAGGTCGTGCCGGGCGGACCGGCCGCGGCGGCCTCGCACTGAACCGGCGGTGGAGGCGCCTGCGCCAGCCGCCAGCCGCCAGCCGCCAGCCATCAGCCATCAGCCATCAGCCATCAGCCATCAGCCATCAGCCACCAGCCACCAGCCACCAGCCACCAGCCACCAGCCTCGAACGCCGGATTTCAAGCCTCCAGCCACTCGATCCACCGGCCATGCGGATGGGACCACGCCAGCGCCTCGGTCCGTGGCTCGCCGCCATCGGCCCATTGCAGCGTCCACAAGGTGCCGCTGCCCGGCGACTCGCCCGGCGGACAGTCGGGCGGCGACGGCAGCGGCGCCAGCTTGCCGATCTCGCCGCTGATCCAGGCCAGGCCGCGCTCGCGGACCAGGCGTTCGATGCGCTCGACATGCGCGCGGAAGGCCTCGGCGTCGAAGTAGGCCAGCACCCAGACATTGACGATCACCGGCGTGACGCCGGCCGGCAGGTCCGCCATCCAGCGCTCGAGCACCGACAGGCCGTCCGCCGAGCGGATCAGCGGCACTGGATGCCGCCGCGCATCGGCGAGCGCGCGGTCCAGGCGCTCGCGCCGGGCGGCGTCGCCGGGCCACAGGCAGGCGCGCAGCCAGCGGGCGGCGGTTGCGTCGGCGGGGTCGGCCGGGTTCAGGTCGACGCCCATCCGCCGCGCCGCCCGCCAGCGCGGCGCGCCCAGCAGGCCGGTGGGGCGTTCGCCGCGCCATTGCGTCCGGATCACCGGCGCGTCGGCGCTCGCGCCCGGCGTGACCTCGACGCCATCGTCATAGGCATAGCGGTCGACGCCCAGGTTCAGGCCGGCGCTGCAGCCGAAGTCGAACAGCGCGAGTTCCACCGGCGCCGACGCCGTCCCGCCCAGCCGCGTCGCGAGCGCCTGCAGGGCCGGCCGCAGCACCGCGCAGCGACCAGTCTCGTTGGTCTGCGTCGTGCGGGTGCGGATCAGCGCGCGCAGCGCCGGGTCCTCGCGCCGGATGAAGTCCCGCAGCGTCGCCGGCAAGGCGTCATCCGGCGCGCGCGTCCCGCCGACGCTGGCGTAATACGCCGCCAATGGATGGGGATCGCCCGCGAGGATCCGCTCATGCAGCGCCGCCAGCAGCAGCACGGGCAGGCGCTGCGTCGGCGGCGCCTCCATGAGCAGGCCCATCAGCGCGGCATCGCCGCCGATGACCGTCGCGAGGGCGCGGTACAGCGGGTCATCCTGGCCGTCGATCTCGGCGAAACGGACGAAGTGGTGGGCAATGCGCCCGAGTGCGTCTTCCATGGCGATGGACTCCGGGCCGTCGTGCGCGGCCAGAATGTCAGCCATCCGACAAATCCGCGTTGCCGGATCGGCCCGGTCGCGGCCGGCCTTACCTGACGCTGAGGCCGCTCAGCCGCCGAGCGCCGCCTCGATCTCGCCGCGGATCGCCGCCGGCGCGTCGTTCGGCGCGAAGCGCTTGAGCACCTGCCCATCGCGCCCGACCAGGAACTTGGTGAAGTTCCACTTGATGCCCTGCGTCCCCAGGATCCCGGGCTTCTCGCCCTTGAGCCACTGCCACAGCGGATGCGCCTCACCGCCGTTGACCTTGACCTTGGCCATCATCGGGAAGCTGACCCCATAGTTCAGCTGGCAGAACGAGGCGATCTCCTCATTGCTGCCGGGATCCTGGCCGCCGAACTCGTTGCTCGGGAATCCGACGATCACCAGCCCGCGGGCCTGGTAGTCGCGCCACAGGTCCTCCAGGCCCTTGAACTGCGGGGTGAAGCCGCACTCGCTGGCGGTGTTGACGATCAGCAGCACGCGGCCGCGGTACTGCGACAGCGCGACCGGCTCGCCAGCGATGCTGACGGCGTCGAAGTCGAAGGCAGTCTTGCCATTGGCGCTCATGGGGGACCTCCTCGTTGGGGCCGGGTGGGCCGGGGTGCATCCTAGCGCGGCGCGGCGGATCAGGCGCGGTGGCGCTCCAGGGCCGCCAGCATCGCCGCGCCCAGGATCGCCGCACCGCCCAGCGCCGTCTTGCCGTCCAGCGTGCCGCCGCCCAGCAGCAGCGCCGAGATCGCCGCCACCGGGACCTCGGTCAGCATCACGACCGCCGTGACGTTCGCCGGCAGCCGCGCCGCGCCGTACTGCAGCGACAGGTTGGAGACAAAGAACAGCAGCGCCATGCCCGCCAGCGGCAGCAGCCACACGGCCCCCGGCAGCGAGGGCCAGGGCGCCAGGCCGTGGCCCGCCATGGCGACGGCCGACAGGCCGGCCACCAGCACGCCGCCGGTGAACATCGCCAGCGCCCGCGCCCCCGGGCTGCGGGCGGCCTCGCGGCGCAGCATCACGTTGTTGAACGCGAAGGTCATGCCGCCGACCAGCCCCAGCACGTCCGGCAGGCTGGACGGCACCGGCCAGCCGCCGTCCGCGGGCGCCAGCACGGCCAGCGCGCCGCCCAGCGCCAGGGCGATCCGCAACCCCGCCATCGCCGTCAAGGGCTCGTGCAGAACCACCCGCGCCAGCAGCACCGCCCACAACGGCATCAGGTAGAAGAGCAGCACGACCCGCACCACGTCGCCGGTCGACACGCCCCAGTTGAAAGCGGTGTTGGTCATCCCGGCCGCCAGCGTCACCACCCACAGGCCGGGGGAGCGCAGCCATTCGGACACCGCCCCGCGCTGGCTCAGCAGCACCACCGCCCAGGACAGCGCGTACATGATCACCGTGGTCCAGAGCGGGTGCATGCCCGCCCCCTCGAATTGACGGAATGGCCACCAGGACAGCCCCCAGATGGTGGCGTTGAGCATCAAGGCGAGGATCGGCATGCGGGAACGGCGGTGGGAGCCAGGGGACAGAGGGAAGGGACAGAGGTGGGGCTTGCGCAACAGTCCCGGGGGAGGGACTTGGAACCGGCTTGCGGCGCGGCCAACAATGCCCAGGGTTTGTAGCATGGCGCAAGGACTGACCCTGCCCTCCAATCGGGGCGCCGTGCGCCTGTCATGCACGCGGCCTACCCTGTCGCGTGTGACCCGTCCACCAAACTAGGGAGAGCTTCTCTTGGATCACCTGGCCTGTTTCGCCCCCGAGGATCTGCAGTCCACCCCCGGGCCCGACCTGCAGGGCTACCACTGGCGCCTGCTGGCCCAAGGGGACTCCTGGTTCTCCACCGCCCAGGCCAAGCTCAGCGCGCATGCGAACCTGCTCCAGGAACTGGTGCTGACCAAACCCGCCGTCGCGATCAACTGCGCCGGCCAGCGCGAAAGCCTGTCCAAGGTGGTCGAGCTCGAGTCCGCGCCGGACTTCGTGCGCCTGCTGACGGCGCCGGAATCGCCGGTGTGGGACGGCATCCTGCTGTCCGTCGGCGGCAACGACCTGATCAAGGCGGCGCAGACCCCGACCCAGATCGACGGCGCCGAGGTGCCGCTGCACCTGCGCCTGCTGCGCCGCCAGACCGAATGGGGGCCGCCGTCGGCGGGGGTCGGCCGCTACTTCTCGGAGCCGGGCTGGGCGACCTACGCGGACTACCTGAAGGCCAACCTGCGTCACCTGCTGACGCTGCGCGACCAGGGGCCGTCCGCCGGCAAGCCGGTGTTCATGCATTGCTACGCGGTGCCGATGCCGAGGCCGGCCGGCGCGGAGGATGCGGGCCACGGGCCGTGGCTGTATCCGGCGCTGAAGGCCTACGCGATCCCGGCGGCCGACTGGGCCGCAGTCAGCCGGCTGATGGTGATGCACCTGGCGCAACTGCTGAAGTCGCTGATGGCGGACAAGGAGCAGTTCCCGGGACTGTTCGTGTTCGATTCGACCACCGTGCCGTTGGCCGCAGCCGCGCCGGGAGCCAGCGGCATCAGCGGCGACTGGCACAACGAGATCCACCTCAACCACAGCGGCTGCCTGAAGATTGGCCGCGCGTGGTCGGAGCACATCGAGCAGGTGCTGACCACCGGCGGCCTGGTCGTCGAGACGCCGCCCAGCGGCCGTGGCCGGCCTCAGTGCTTGTCGCTGCGCGCGATCGCGAGCAGGCGCTCGAGCTCTTCGGTGTGCTCGCGCTTGTTGTGCGCATGCCAGCGCCCGACGACCCACATGATCCCCGCCACCAGCAGGCCGAAGATCGTGATCGAGCCGAAGGCCGAAGTGCCGAAGCGGGTCAGCATCGTGTACAGCGCGCCCAGCCCCAGGATGCAGGCCTGCTCGTTGAAGTTCTGCACCGCGATCGAACGCCCGGCGCCCATCAGGTTGTGGCCGCGGTGCTGCAGCAGCGCGTTCATCGGCACCACCAGATAACCGCCGATGCCGCCCAGCAGGATGAGGAACGGGATGGCCAGGTAGAGGTTGTCGATGAAGTTCAGCACCAGCATCAGCAGCCCCATGCCGATGCCCAGCGGGATGACGCTGGTGGCCTTGTCCAGCCGCACCGCCACCGAGGCGACCACCGCGCCCACCGCCGTGCCGATCGCCACCACGCCCGCCAGCGCCGAGGCCTGCGTCGTGCCGTAGCCCAGCGCCGCGGCGGCCCAGGCGAAGACGATGTAGCGCATGTTGCCCGACACGCCCCAGAACAGCGTCGTCATGCCCAACGAGATCTGGCCCAGCTTGTCCTGCCACAGCCGCGAGTTGCAGGCGGCGAACTCCCGCACCAGGTCGGTCGCGCTGTGGGCGATGGGCTGGAGGGGGGCCTCCGTGCGGGGGATGCGCAGGTTGAAGAGCGCCGCGATGAAATACAGCACCACCATGAAGGCGATGGCGGCCTCCGGCGGGGTGTCGATGCCGGTGTCGATGAAGGGCACGTCGATCGCCAGCAGCACCGCCGAGGCCTTGGCGCCGATCAGCTGCCCGCCGAAGACGGCGCCAAGGATGATGGAGGCGATGGTCAGGCCTTCGATCCAGCCATTGGCCTTGACCAGCTGGGACGGCGGCAGGAGTTCGGTCAGGATGCCGTACTTGGCCGGCGAATAGGCGGCGGCACCCAGGCCCACGATCGCGTAGGCGATCAGCGGATGGACGCCCACCAGCATGCTCAGGCAGCCCAGCACCTTGATGGTGTTGGAGATGAACATGACCTTGCCCTTGGGGACCGCGTCGGCGAAGGCACCGACGAAGGGTGCGAGCACCACGTAAAACAGCGCGAACATCGGCACCAGCGCGGCGCGTTGCCATTCGGCGGCTCCACTGGTGCGGAGCAGTTCCACGGCGGCGACGAACAGCGCGTTATCAGCCAGCGAGCTGAAGAACTGCGCTGACATGATGGTGTAGAAGCCTTTTTTCATCGACCCGGCATACCTGGAACTGCGGTGATCACGCTGGGTCCACGGGGTGGGGAAAGGCAGCGCTGCGGCGGGTTTATAGCACGCGCTCGTTTTCGTAACAGACCTTCCCGGGACAGCGGCTCTGTGCTATTTCGCACCGCTTTTCCGACCCTTCCGACCCCTCCCCCCTCGCACCGCCACGGGGCGTGAAACCGTTCCTGCGCGGCACAATGCCGACCCATGCCGCGTCCGATCGAAGCCATCGTCCACCAGCCCGCGCTGGCCCACAACATCGCCTGTGCCCGCGCCCGCGCGCCGGACGCGCAGGTCTTCGCCGTCGTCAAGGCCAACGCCTACGGCCATGGGATCGAGCGCGTGTTCGACGCGTTGCGCGCCGCCGACGGCTTCGCGCTGCTCGACCTGGACGAGGCGCAGCGGGTGCGCGACCTGGGCTGGCGCGGCCCGATCCTGCTGCTGGAAGGATGCTTCGAGACGCGCGACCTGGAGCTGTGCTCGCGGCTCAAGCTCTGGCACGCCGTCCATCACGAGCAGCAGGTGGACTGGCTGGCGATGCACAAGACGCACGAGCCGCACCGGGTGTTCCTCAAGCTCAATAGCGGCATGAACCGGCTGGGTTTCACGCCCAGCGCCTTCCGCGGCGCCTGGACGCGGCTGAACGCCCTGCCGCAGGTGGACGAGATCTCGCTGATGACGCATTTCTCGGACGCCGACGGCCCGCGCGGCATCGCGCACCAGACGGCGGTCTTCAAGGAGGCCACGGCCGACCTGCCCGGCGAGCGCTCGCTGAGCAACAGCGCCGCGATCCTGCGCCACAGCCAGGATCCGGCGGTACGCGCCGACTGGGTGCGCTCCGGGATCATGACCTACGGCAGCGCGCCGGACTTCCCCGAGCACGACATCGCCCACTGGGGCCTGAAACCCACGATGACGCTGCGGGCCAAGGTGTTGGCGGTCCAGCAGCTGCGCGAGGGCGACAGCGTCGGCTACGGCAGCAGCTTCGTGGCGCAGCGCGCGATGCGCATCGGCACGGTGGCCTGCGGCTACGCCGACGGCTACCCGCGCCACGCGCCGCACGGCACGCCGGTGCTGGTCGGCGGCCAGCGCAGCACGACGATCGGGCGCGTGTCGATGGACATGCTGGCGGTCGACCTGACGGACCTGCCGGCCGAGGGCATCGGCAGCGAGGTCACGCTGTGGGGCCAGGGCCCGCAGGGCGCGGTGCTGCCGATCGACGAGGTGGCCCGCGCCGCCGGCACCATCGGCTACGAGCTGATGTGCGCCTTGGCCCGGCGCGTGCCGGTGCACGTCGAGACCCTGGGCTGAGACCCGGCGAGCGCCTGGTCGCGTCGGCGTCATGCACCTGGACTGGACGCCGGCCGACTGGGAGCTGGAGATCTCCGCGATCCGCGCCAGCGGACCCGGCGGGCAGAACGTCAACAAGGTCAGCAGCGCCGTCCACCTGCGCTTCGACATCCGGCGCTCGACGCTGCCGGCGGTGATCAAGGAACGGCTGCTGGCGCTCAGCGACCAGCGCATCACCGCCGAGGGCATCGTCGTCATCAAGGCGCAGGAGTCGCGCAGCCAGGAGCAGAACCGCGCCGACGCGATCGCGCGGCTGGTCGCCCTGGCACAGAGCGTGGCCCACACGCCCAAGACCCGCCGGCCGACGCGCCCGACGCACGGCTCGCAGAAGCGCCGCCTGGAGGCCAAATCCCAGCGCGGCGACATCAAGGCCGGACGCGGCAAGGTGCGCGTCGACTGAAGCCATTCACGAGGGAGAAGACATGTTCAAGGCACTCCGCATCCTGGTCCTGCTCGGGATCCTGGTGACGGTGGCGGGCACGACGCTGGTCGGCCGCTGGCAGGCGCAGTCGTGGAAGCGGCCGCAGGTGGTGACGCTCTATCCGATCAGCGCCGGCGGTGACGCCGAGACCGAGGCCTACCTGGGCCGGCTGGACGAGTCGGCCTTCGCGCGGCTGGAGCCCTACTTCCAGGACGAGGCGCGGCGCTACGGCGTGCCGCTGTCGCAGCCGGTGCGGGTGGTGCTGGGCAAGCGCGTGCGGGTGGNATCGCCTGGAGCCTGCGGATGCGCTGGTGGGCCTGGCGCCAGACGCCGGCGAGCTCGCCGGTGCCCGATGTGAAGCTGTTCCTGATGTACCACCCGCCGGACTACGCCGGCGCGCTGCCCCACTCGATCGGGCTGGAGAAGGGGCGGCTGGGGCTGGTGCATCTCTTCGCCGCGCGCGGCCAGCAGGCGCAGAACGAGGTGGTGATCGCGCACGAGGCGCTGCACACCTTCGGCGCGACGGACAAGTACGACCGCTCGACGCTGGCACCGGTGTTTCCGGACGGCTACGCCGCGCCGCGGCAGGAGCCGCGCTATCCGCAATCCGCCGCGGAACTGATGGCCGGCCGCATCCCGGTGCGCGAGGGCGAGGCGCGCATTCCCTCGAACCTGGGCGAGACGGTCATCGGTCCGGCGACGGCGGCGGAGATCGGCTGGGCGAAGTGACGATGCGCGAGCAGCCCCTGCGAATGCGGGGGGTGAGCGGCGGCTTTGCAAAGCTGACACGAAGAGAATCCCCCCCGGTTCGGGAGGGACCTCATGCACAAGAAGATGGGCGGGCGGATGCTCGCCGTGGCGGCGCACATCGAATTGACGGCCGCCTGCTGCGTCCCGGCATCGATCACGACGACAGGGACGAACCCATGAAGAAGCATTGGATGGCCATCGCGCTCTGCGCCGGCCTGGGGCAGACGACGGCGATGGCCACGACCTACAAGGTCGACTTCGAGGGCACGCTGAGGTCTGGCAACAAGATGGTGGATTGCCCGGCGGACTCCGTCGACTGCGCCGGCTTCCTGCAGGACCTCCCCCTCCAAGGCCAGTCTTTTTCGATGAGCCTGACCTTCGAGATCGGCGCGACACCCGGGCGATCGACCTTCTCCACCACCCATCAGGTGTCGACCGACTCCAGCTTCGGCCGCAGCTACGACTCCCGATCAGCGGTCGAGCGTTATGCCAACTGGGCGACGAACGACGCCACGGCAGCCCAGATCCCCTCGCTGCCCTCCGCGTCGACCAACACTTTCGACGGCGCCGCAGGCGTCACGCACCAGGTCTACACGTCGGCGACGCGGAGTCGGAACGTCCGCTCCTGGACCGACAACCAGCAGGTGCTTGGCGCTTCCGAAGGATGGGGCGTGGTCAGCACCGAGATCTGGCAGGACGCCTCCGGTGCGGGTTTCCAGAATTTCGTCGCGCTGAGCGGGCGGAGCGCCTTTTCCACGGCCTCGGCCGACAGCTACGACGACCGCGAGCCGCTCGCCTACTTCCTGGACATGCTCCAGCAGAGCACCCAGTGCCAGCAATGCGTCCAGCTGCAGTGGTTCGATTCGAGCCTGTCGCAGAACGGGCTGTACAACGGTGTCCGGGTCGATGGCGTGGGCCGCCTCGTGTCGATCACGGAGGTCGCCGCAGCCGTGCCCGAACCCTCGACCTACGCGCTGATGCTGGCCGGCGTCGCCGCGATCGGCGTGGCGGCGCGCCGGCGCAAGGCGGGCGCCGCGCTCAAGTCCTGAGGTCCTCCCGCGGATCCTGCGGCGGCTGAACTCAGCGCTGCGGCCGCGTCGCCGCGTAGATGCTGCCCAGGCAGAGCACCATGCCGGCCAGCGCCAGCAGCGTCGGCCGCCAGCCTTCGAAGATCGCGGAGATCCCCAGCGCGATCACCGGGATCACCACCCCGGTCAGCGCCGCGCGCGCCGTGCCCTGGCGCTGCGCCAGCTTGAAGTACAGGACGAAGGCGATCACCGAGCCGAACACCGCCAGGTACAGCAGGCTCAGCACATAGGACGAGGTCCAGGCGAAGTTCAGGCCCTGCCCCGTCGCCAACGACGCCACCAGCAGGAAGATCGCGCCGTAGCCCATGCTCCAGGCGAGCACCGGCACCAGCGGCAGCCCGCGTCGGGTCAGGGTGAGCGTCAGCACGTTGCCGATGCAGGCGGCCAGCACCGCCGCCAGTCCGATCGCCAGGCCATAGGCCGCCGTCGGGCGCGCGCCGGTCGAGGCGATCTCCGGCCAGAAGATCATCACCACGCCCGCGACCGCGCCGGCCGAGGCCGCCAGGAAGCGCCCCGTCACCCGCTGGCCGAAGAAGATCCGCCCGGACAGGGCATTGCCGAACACCATCAGGCAGAACAGCACCGCGACCAGGCCGCTGGGGATGTGGCGCTCCGCCTCGTAGACGGAGAAGTAGTTGCCGCTGTACTGCACGATGCCGGTCGCCAGCATCAGCCCGTGCGCCGACAGCGGCAGCTTCAGCGACAGCTTCTGCCAGCGCGCGAAGCCCGCCAGCATCAGCGCCGCCAGCCCGAAGCGCCAGCCAACCGAGTTCAGGATCGGCACCCCCGAGCCCAGCTGGTAGAGGATCACGTGCCAGGTGCTGGCCCAGATCAGCGTCGGGCCCCAGAACAACCAGCGGTCGGAAACGGTGGACATGATGTGCGGCAGCGATCTGTACCGGCCGCCCGCGCGGGGACGCATTCAGCGGGCCGGGGAAAACCGCCCTAATGCAGCTGTTGCCCTCGACCCAGATGCGGTGTTCGGGTTCACTTACAGCATGCCACGAACCCCAACCTCAATATTGATGCTCGTCGATCGGCGAGCTCGTCTAGAAGCGGAACTTAAGCGGCTCCAAGCTCTCAAAAATGAGTCTGCAGCGCTCTATCGGACGGTCAAATCGATTGTGAAGTCAATCGACGACGCGCTTGCTTCTAGAGGCATAGACGAGAACTGGGAAGGGCTGCCACTGCGTCCGTCGACCAGGTCCTATGCCCGGGGGCAATACGGAGCCTTGAATAACATCATCCTCCGGGGGGTGAGGGCGAGTGGCGGTGGGCCTATTTCGTCAACCGAATTACTTCAATGGATCGACTTGCATTGGCCTCAGGAATTCGCCCGCCCGGACGACTACAACACGTGGAGGAAGAACGTGCGCCGGCGCATGCGACACCTCAGGGCCCAAGGTGTCCTCGTCTCGTTGCCAAAATCTGGTTCAAAGTTTGGACCGGCTGACTGGAAGATTAACGAGACACTCGCGGAGTCATCGACCCGGGCGGCGGACACTCAAGCCATTCCCCCTCGCGCCGATTCCCTTGATAGTATCGCGCAAACGAAGGGGACGGGCCGCAGCGGCGAAGGCGGCTGAAAATATCCTGAAGCTTTTCTTTCGCCGTCAGCTTGCGATTATCCTCTCGCCAAGCCATCTCGATGCAATAGTCCAGCAGATACCTCTTTCGCATTCCGCGATAGACGCCAAATTCGGATCGCCTGAGCCTGGAGATGTAGGACTCAGCCTGATTGTTATTTACCCCATCGTAGCGGCAATATTCTTTCGAATGATTCACCGTGTCGATCTCAAAATACGCAGCCAGAGACGTGAAGGCATTACCGCTGTCCGTCATTAGCCGCCCCGTGGGCGCGACAATCCGTCGCATCAACGGAACCACCTCGGCGGCGGTCTCCCTCTTTAAGATGGACACGATCGTCCGAACAGCGCCTTGCTTCGGGTCGTCGGAGAGCTGTCGCACGACAAGGGCAACGCGTCGGTTTTTTAGTTTCTCGGCGTTCCATGATTCCATTTTGGCGCGGCGAATCGTGGGATCGATTGCGGCCTTGCGCCCTCGAAGCTTCGTATTAATGGCCATTGACTCATGCGGTTTTCGGCGGTTTGCCCGACGCGGCTTTCCGCAAAAGTGTCCACCGTCCGCTTGAACGACACCTTCCAAAGGGGCAGTGTTCCATGTCCGGACAAATGTCTCGTCAATCTTGCGCTGGAGTAGCCAAACTGTACGGTGGTCCAAACCGAGCATTACGGAAGCTTCGTTTGCACCTTTTCCGGTTGCTGCGGTCGCAAAGATGAAAATCGCTTGAATAAGCTGCTTGCAGGTAATCTTGCGATTGTGAAACGGCGTCCCTGACGTCGGACTAAAGCAGCTGTGGCAGTCGCGGCAGCGCCATTGCTTCCTGGCGGCGCGCAAATAGTGTTTGCCAACGAATCCGCAGCGAGGACACGCAAAATTGTCTCGGCTGCCAAAAGAGAATTCAGTCAAAACGAGGAAAGCTTCTTCCTCTGTCTCGATCGCGTTGATATTGAAGTCGCGAAACTTCGGCGACTGCGTAAAGTGACGTGCCATGCGTCGCATGCCCGAGTAGGAGGCGCGACCTCTTCCTGAAGGTCGCAACAGCCGGCCTTGGCCGGCCCTCACGGGGCGCAGTGGCGCGTGATCCGTCCGCCGGAGCACCCTCACGGGCGCCCGACTATTGACGTCAGCGCGTCACGGGCACATACTTGAAGTGCAAGTTGCTACTTGTGCACGTTCAAAGGGCTCGGTGTCCCCTGGCAGGGATTCCGGGCCCTGTGCTTTTTGAGCCCCAGTCAGATCGCATCAAGCTAGCTGTCTGTCATTGAACGCTCCTTTAGAGGGGTTTGGCAGGGGCCGGGAACGATGCCCTTGCATGAGAGCCGCGGGATCCGCGTGCAGCCGCTGGCTCGCGTACCAGGCAGAGGATGTCCGTCCGTACGCACATTTGCTTCGGCTCGCCGGGAGAAGGGGGCCGGAACGGGCGGCGTTTGTGCTGTGCTTCAGCGGCCGCAGAAACTAGCCTTGCTCGGCTAGTTCCTGCGCCCGTCTTGCTGTGGTCGGGCGAATTCCGCACAGCTCGCAAACTCCGGAAGCTTGGCAAGCCACGCTGCCACGTCCGCGCGCAGCGCGTGCTGCCCTTTTCGGCCGGGGATTCGGAAAACCGGCACCGGTGTGGTCCCGCGCCTTGCCGCTTGGCTGAAGGAATTCGCGCTTCGGTAGCCCAACAACATCCAGAGTTCTGGCCCGCACAGCAGCGGGCATCCCGGCTGCGCCGGCTCGATGTGGCTTCGTTCGGTCATGGATGTCACTTCAGTGGTTTGCGTCATCCTGCCCAGAAGCGTCGACGGCGGATACCGGTACGGAAGGCGGACTTTCGTGTCGCATCCCATACAGCTACTCGTTATGTTTTTGGAGCAAGTGGCCGCTACATTCAGGCGATTCCTGTCATCTGAGTGCCAGCAACGAATGTCCGAGGGAGGGGCGATGCGCACCGGTCGCCCGAAGAAGCACGCGGTCATTGAAGGCTTACGCCGGCGCGCTTGGTACCGCTGTTGCGTACTCGAGACCGGCGCTCTGACACCTGGTGCCCTCTATCGCGAGTTCGGGGACCAAGCTGGCGGGTCGCGCCGGGATTGGGAGCGATATGCACGAGGGCGACATACGCCCACATCAATTGCCCAGCAGATCGGACGCCTGCATCCGAAGACACTGGCAGTGCTCAATAGCCCCCTATGGATGGCGCTGCATCCGGCCGCACCAAGTGACCATAGAGAGGTTGACCAGTTGCTTGCCGAACTGAACTCGGAGGTCGCCACACAGTTCGTGTACCGTCGAAGCGACGGCGCGGTGGCACGTGACTGGAACAGCGTCGAGCAGGAGGTCTGGGATTTCCCCCAACCTCGACTCGCAATTGACTATCTCGCCGCATACCTGCTGCTGTTTCGCGAGCTCAGGGTGTCTGGGCGCGAGATCGCCGCTGAGCGAGCCCAAACGTGGGCCCACGCGGCAATGGAAGAGATTGAGAAGTGCCCGATCTTGGGCGACCTGGCAGCGGAGATCCAGGCATTCGTCAGCGAACAGCCATGGTGGCCGCCGCTGCCTCGTTAAGGCCATGGAGGCGTAGCGCCGACGACGCCTCAAGTTCGGGTCGTGCGAACGTCCCGACCTACATCAGCCGCTACGCATAGCAGCGCGCTGACGCGACGCCTCTAGCGTCATGCCCCCTTCTCGACGTCGGCCGCATCCGGCAGACCGTCTGCCGAGGACTCAAGCGCGTCGACCAGTACCTCAAGTGACCATGACGGCGAGCAATATCGTGCGGATGGCTCGAATACTCACCGCGGCGCCACAGGGAGAGCAGCGATGAGCATCCAGGCGCGCCAGCCGAGCACTGGCGCCTGGCGCCGCAAGCCGCATGACATCGCCAGTAAGGCCTGCAGAACCGGCGCTTCCACATCGGCCAGCGCGCGATAGGCGCGGTCCCGGCTCGAATGCGGTGATTTTCAACAGCCTGCAGTCCTACCGCCGCTTCCCGTTGCCGTAGCTATCCATTCTTCTTCACCCCTCCCTCCGGACTGATGTTTAGGAATAGGGTATCAGGTCGCCGTGCGACCACCTTGGCACCCCACCGGCCAAGCGGTCACGGCTCCATTCCGTCGCGGGCCGATCAACTCTGCGCTGAACGACCGATCGTGGACGGCGAGTTCTGCAAGGCGAAGGACTGCACTCGCTGCGGATCCGCCTTTTAGTCAGGAGCAACGAGGCGGTCAGGACAGGCAGGCGTGCCGGTCAATTCTGACCAGCGCCCGCAACCGTTGGCGGGAGGCGAACTTCCGCAGCCAAAGCCGGTCTTCTTGCCCGTGTCACCATAACGCCGCAGTCCGCGCCGCGGGCGCATCTAGGCAAACGGAACTGACACCGCAGCGCAAGCGACGATGGTAGGGCGGTCTCGTTTTCACGAGTTCTGCTCGTGCGTCCAGTCCCGGATCGGCACGAACGTCTCGCCGCGGTTGGCGTCGAACGTGATCCAGCCGCCGCATCGGCCGCTCAGATCAAGCAGGTGCTGGACCTCCCCGGGGCTGATATTCAAAGGCGCGCCGCCCCCATCGGCGGCATGCAACGCGTGCCACACGTCGACTTCGATGCCTTGCATCCACACGGCGCGGTAACTGCGCTGCGAGATTATGGAAATGAAAGAGGCCAGATCGCGCTGATCCGACGAAAGGTCCTCAAGAGCCACGCGGTTTCTCCTCAGACGACAACTTGCGCGTTCACACAAGTAGCTACGATCCTGCCAGATTCATCCGGGCACTTGGCTTGCGGATCCTCGATGCGACCAACGTCAACTCCTGGCCGGGAACTCCCGTTCACGCATGCGCCACATAGCGACCTCCAAGTGGATGGTGGCTGTCAACGATGAGCGGATCAGGTCACTCCGTCAGAAGGCCCCCACCGCCGCAACAGATTGGCGTTGATGCCGCGCGGCATCGGCTCCGCTGCCATCGACATGATCCGTCCTCTGCACGCCGCCACGGCGTCGGCCCTGAACCCCGGCGATTCCAAGACGAAATGGCTGGCCGCCTACATTCGAAGTAGCGGCCGGAGCCCGTCTTTGGCGAGCTCTCTAGTCCTCCGACTCACGTCCTTGGAACATTTCGATGAAAGCGTCCACCGCGCACATCTTGGCGAGTTCCGGATGAGCAAACTCGCCCTCTAGGGGCCGACGAATCGGCGGCCCGACCTCCGGTGGCGGGGTGAGGACTAGGACAGGTACGAACATCCCGTTCTCAAGAGGCTCAGCCTCGACATCAGCTTCCCAGTCATCCAAAGATGTTGACCTCCCTGGTTGCTCAGGCCAGTCGCTAGTACTTCTGCCAGGTGGCCTTAACGGCGTCCGCTGCTAGCTCCCGCTTTGCTGCGCGCTCATACCCTTCAACGCGGTCGACGGCGACCAGCAGGTCCGCGCCCTCGTCCTGCAGCACCTCGTAGGGCCAATCTTCACGCATGGCATCTTCTGCGACGAGGTCCGGGTGAACATCCTCGTAGCCAGGGGGCCGGGAAATTCGAATCTCAACGCGCTTCTGCGGTGCCATCGCTTGGCCTTCTTGCTGAACTACTCGTTGATTGAGCGTACATGGCCTCAACCTTGATGGGGGGGACACGAAGCTGAAGTGCAGATCCCCGCTGGACCCAGACTAAGGTAGAACGCAAGCCATGACGGCGCCGAAGTGCGTACCGGCTCCAGCGACGACGAAGACGTGCCAGACTCCGTGGGCGTGCCGCTTCCGGCTGGGATTGGCGAAGAAGTATGTGCCTGCGGTGTAAAGGCCGGCGCCCACCAGGAACAGGCCCAGTGAGCCGTGCGCGACCTGCACTAGCGCGGGAACGCTTGCGATGGTCGCTATCCATCCGCTCGCGAGATACAACCCGAGCATGGGTCGCTCTCGTCGGCCAAAAAGCGACAGCGCCGATCCGGCAAGCGCCACAGCCCACATGAAGGCAAGCAGCGCCCAATCTGCCGAACCGCTCGCCGCCAGAAGCACAAACGGCGTTGCGGTACCAGCGATCAGCAGGAAGATCGCGCAGTGGTCAGCTCGTGCCCAGAATTGCTGCGTGCGCCCCCGGGTGCTGTGGCACAAAGTCGATGCTGCAAAGACGGCGACCAGCGTCGCGCCGAAGACGCCCGCGGCCAGGACGCGGCGCAGGTTGCCCGTGTCCAGCGCTTGAACAACCAGCCAGACCGTCGCCGGCAACGCCGCGAGCAAGGCGGCAAGGTGGGTTGCAGCGTTCAGACGCTCACCGTGGTACATCACCCCTAGGAATTCGTTCTCTATCCGCAGCCTATACACCACGTGTGACACCAAGTTCACGGCTCTGTTCACCACTAGCGCCGGCATTTCTGCCCGAAAAGATAAATCGCGCGACGAGCGAATCCGTGTTTCAATAGTCGGCACTGACATTTGCGCCCCTCGGTAGTCCGACCTTCGCGTCAGCGAGCACTTGGTCGCCGTTGACGCCCCCCGCTCTCCTGCAGAGCTCGATCGAAGGACGCAGCATGTTTGTCAAGGCAGGACTCGCCACTATCCGCGAAGTCGACCTCGCGTCATTCGACGTGATCTACATCTGCCCTCATCGCTCCGAACTCGGAACGCTGATCTTCCGAAGGCGACATACCCCGCCTCAGCGGGCCTTGTTCATCGAGCTTCCCCTCTATCCCCAGCACGGTACGGTTGAGCGCATTCGCGATGAACTCGACCCCGGGCAACTCCACGACGGCTGGCTCCCGTGAGCGTCCCCGCGATAGCGGGGTCAACGTGCTCGGTCACCAGGACGCTTCCATCAGGCCAGCCGCCCGCTGGTACGGACCGCCCGTCGCTCCAAACATGGCTGTGAGCCGCACCCGCGCCACTCAAGTGCGGAGCCGGCACGGCCAACCAGGACATCACATGACCATAGAACCCCTACGCGCCGCCCACGTTTCTGGGCCGCGCGATCCGGCACGTCGTGCCGAGGTTGATGCCGTCGCAGTGCTCGCTGGCCTTGACCATCCACGGCACGAGCGCCTGGAGCGCTCGGAGCGTTTCGTATCCGGCACCCATTTGCATGGCCGGACGACCATGAACTACAGGTTGTATACCCCCCCGGGAGACGTGAGCACTGCTCGACCGCTGCTTGTGATGCTGCACGCCGGCGAACAGGGACTCGAAGACTTCGCCTTGAGCAGTCAGATGAACGCAGCGGCCAGCCGGTTGGGCTGGATGGTGTTGTACCCCGAGAAGCCCGAGCGCCCTGGCGAGCAGGCGGGGTGGAGCTGGTACATGTACAGCCACCAGCAGCGCGGCCGCGGCGAGCCCGCACTGCTTGCAAGCCTGACTCGCCACGTCATCGCGCAGAATCGGATCGACGAACAGCGCGTGCACGTCGCAGGCCTTTCGGCGGGAGGCGCCATGGCTGCGGTATTGGGCCAGACGTATCCGGACTTGTTCGCCTCCGTGGGCGTTCATTCTGGGCTTCCCTACGGCGCGGTCGACGACGCGAGCGGCGCGACCTCGCTCAAGCGATATGGGCGCGTTGATCAAGAGGCATGCGCCGGACGCCCACTGAGGCACGGCGCGCCTCCAACCATCGTTTTCCACGGCACGAGGGACATGACCGTCCACCCTAGTAACGGCGTGCGAATCTATGAGAATGCCGTCTCGGGGCGCCCTGGCGAGCATCGGTTCGAGAACGGCCGCGAAGGTGGGCGTGCTTACACGCGCCGCACTCACGTCGCCCCGGACGGCCACACCAACGCCGAGTTATGGCTGATCGAAGGCGCCGGTCACGCCTGGTCCGGCGGTGATCCGCAAGGCTCGCAGGCCGACTGGCAGGGCCCTGCCGCGTCCGAGCAGATGCTGTGTTTCTTCATGCGCCACCCTGCATCGCACTGAGCCCGCAGTTTGCAAATGCTGCTGTCGGGCATTCGGACCGCGCTCACTTTCACACCCACCCCATGCGGCCCCTTGCCGCGCCTGGCCGGTCTCCGGCCTATCAATTGATCGAACAAGATTCCAAACAGCGCCATTCCCATGGGCAAGTACGTCGTCTCGCCCGCGACACACCCGACCGACTGCGGCCGCTTCAGCGCCGCCTTCGCGATCAGACGTGCCGACGGCAACGGCACGTATTGCCGGGTCTTCCGTTTCGACAGGACATTTGCGTCCCGTCACGCCGCCCGGCTCTTCGCAGTGACCCAAGGCTGGCTCGAGTCCATCGGCGACAGCCAGCAGGTCTGCTGAATCGCTGTCCCGAACCTTCCCCTGCCTCGCGGCAGCTTCCAGCCCGGCCAACCGCACGTCGCCAACACGACGGGGACATCGATCCCAGCGGCACGCCAACCAAGAATGAAGAAAGGCTCATCGCATGAGCAACAAGATCTACGTCGGTAACCTGCCCTACTCGGTGACCGATTCCACCCTTCGGAGCAACTTCGCGGAGTTCGGTGACGTCTCCTCAGCCAAGGTGATGATGGATCGCGACACCGGCAACTCAAAGGGCTTTGGGTTTGTGGAAATGAAGTCCTCCGAAGGTGCGGAAGCCGCTATCGCCGGGCTGCACGGCGTGTCGGTGCAAGGACGCTCGATCGTGGTCAGCTTGGCACGCCCCCGCGACGCGGAGAAGCGAGCGGAACTGCGCCCGCAGGGAGAGTTCCGCGCGACTAAGCGGTCCGACGTCGGGTATGGGACGGGGGGATTTGGCGGCGGCCGCTACTGAGGCGCTGCCTTGAGCGCGGCACGCTGCAACCCAGTTCATCCGCCCGTGAATGCACCGCCCTGCAAGCAGTAGACCGGGCACCGAGGCGCCGAAACCAACATCGATGCAGGGCCAGACGTACGTTCTGAGGCTGAGGAGCCTTCTATGCCCCACCTCACGAGCATCCGGCGATGGGTAACACCTAGAGGCCTGCCGGGTTTCACGAGCACCGTGAGCCCTTCGCACTTCGTTGTGGGTAGGGCGCGGGCTCTTAGATATGGCAGTTGGGGTCCCCATCCCCCCGCGCCGTCAACGGCAGACAACGTCTGCCCCGGCCGGACGCTATCGCCGTGCCGCCGGTGAGGAGCGTCCGCCACCCGGCCTTGCCGAGCTCACACCTAGCTCCTATGTGATCGGGCTGGGCGCGGTGACTCGCCCTCCGGCGCGGTCGGCAGCGATAGCGTCCCTAGCCGAGCACGCGCAGCTTTCGGATTACATCGTTGAGCTTGTAGGGCTTGGCCATGAACGGAAAACCATGCAGGCGACCTTCGGTCGGGACGTCGCCTTCCATGCCGGCAAAACCTGAGACGAGGATCACCCGCAAGCTCGGACAGCGGTGAACCGCGTGGCGGGCGAGTTCGACGCCGCTCATGCCGTCCATCCTGACGTCGCTGAATAGCACATCGACCTGCGAGCGTTCCAGGACCTCGAGGGCATGCTCCCCGGAGTCGGCAGACAGGACGTCAAAGCCGAGAGTACGAAAGAGCTCGGAGGTCACATCGAGCACGTCGGGTTGGTCATCCACGACGAGCACGGTTTCGGTGGACGCCGCAGATGCAACCTCGCTTCGATGATCGGAGGCGGGTAAGTACATGGTGACAGTGGTGCCCCGTCCTTCCGTCGAATCGATGCGCAGGTCGCCTGCGCATTGCTGCACCATCCCAAATACTTGGCTCAGGCCCAGCCCCGATCCTTTGCCGGGTCCCTTGGTCGTGAAAAATGGCTCAACCGCGCACTGGCGCGTGGCGGAGCTCATGCCTTGCCCGTTGTCGCTCACCGAAACCCGCACGTAGCGCCCGGCTGGGAGCCGACCAATGTCGTTTCCGCCAAGATCGCTCGTACCGGTGCTGACAACGATGCGCCCGCCTGGGGCGGTTGCATCGAACGCATTGGCCACGAGGTTCAGTATTGCCGCCTCGAATTGAGTCGAGTCCACCAGCACCCTGGGGAGGCTCCGGTCGAGCGCCAGCTCAAGCACAGTCTCTCCGGATCCGGCTCTGCGCAAGACAGCTTCAAAGGAGGCAATGATGCGGCTGAGATCGCAGGGGTGCTTCTCCAAGGGCTGTTGCTTCGCAAACGAAAGCAGCTGCTGCACCAGGCGCCCGCCGCGATCGACCGCCAACTCCATGGTGTCGAGCAGACGTCCTTCTCCCGCGTACGCCGTCATGTTCCTCAACAGGACGAGCCCGTTGGATAGCACACCCAGTAGATTGTTGAAATCATGCGCCACCCCGCCGGTGACCTTGCCTAGGGCCTCCATCTTCTGGGCATGGAAGAGCGCTTCGCGAGCCCGTTCAAGCTCGAGCTGTGTAGCGTAGCGCTCGGTAATGTCCCGGGTGATCTTGGCGAATCCCAGCAGCCGTCCATCGTCGTCGCGAACTGGATCGATGGTCACGCTGGCCCAGAACCGGCTCCCATCCTTGCGAACACGCCAGCCCTCCGCCTCGAATCTCCCGGTGTCCCGCGCCTGCTGTAAGGCGCGCTCGGGCAGGCCGACGTCGCGGTCCTCTTGCGTATAGAAACGCGAGAAATGTTCTCCTATAACCTCTTCGGGTCGATATCCCTTGAACCGCTGTGCCCCCGCATTCCAGCTGGCGACATGGCCTTCTGGTGTGAGCATGTAGATCGCGTAATCGGTCACCGAGGAGACGAACCTGCCTAGCCTCTCTTCTTCGGTCCCCACGAGCGCAATGTTCGCTGTATCCACCTTGCCTCCTCCACCAATCCAGCGCACAGGGGCCAGGTGTAACCGGCGGGCGCAGTTCCAGCGCCGTGCGGCAATCGGCTCGCCTGGACATGGAGGCAGAAAGTCGACCTCCGCCCTGCAGCGTCCGACGTTTTGTCGGCGGTCTCGAGCGACGCCGCTGCGCGTAGGCGAATTACCTACACGGGGACGAGCACTTACGCGGCAGCGCCGGGGTTCACCGCTCGCCAAAATACGGTGATCATGCTCCCGCTCCATAGCGGGCGCTCCGGATGTTCTACGCCGCCGGAGGCCTTCATGCCAACCTCTACGCTTTTGCCAGACCGGAGACCCGCTCGGATTGCAATCCGTCGCTCTGTCGGGATGCAGGAATCTCGCGTGGGCGCTAGCCCGGGGGATGCGTCACCAATGGCGCTTCGCTCGCCTTGTGTGCCCGCGCCTGAGGAAAAGCTTCTGGCCGCTTGTGGGCTGCTCGAGCTGACGTCCATCGTCGGCGAAATGCTGACTGAACGGTTCAGCTCCCAAGTTCCGGGACCGGTCCTGCCGCGTCACTGACCTGCCCCTCCTCGCCGTACTGTGGTTGCTCGTCACCGCCCACCGCGCCCCTGATCGCAACCTGTCGCCGCCAGCGCCTTCCAACAGCCTTGACCTCCCGCGGAAAGTTTTGCTCCATGCGTGTCGTCGTCGTCGAGAATTGTTTGCCTACGCGGCGCCTGCTCACGCTGCTACTAACGCAGAAGGCGGGGGCATCAGTGGTGGCCGAGGCTGCGGACGAGGAAGCCGCGGTAGCTGCCGTGCATGCTTTCAAACCACATCTTGTGACGCTGGACCTTGGATTGGACGAGGGCAGTGGCGTGGGCGTGCTAAAGCGCCTGCGTGCAGGGAACTATGAAGGCTTGATTTACGTCTTCAGTTCTGAAGAACGCTCCGTCGTTGAAGAGCATTGCATACGGTTAGGGGCGGACGGGTTCTTCGACAAGTCCAGGGGCGAAACGGCGTTGGTGGAGGCAGCAATGGCACTGGGGCGCTCATTGGCGACGGATGCATGCACCGAAGAACGGACTTCGCGCGACGACGACCAAAAGTGAGTCGGATCGGCCTAAACCACCTCGCCGCAGAACTTAGGTCGTCACCACATTTCCCCTCGCGGGCTGGGCAGCGGAGCGGGAAGGTCGCGCCGCTCCAAGTGGCACTGAAAGCTGCGCTCCAGAGAGAGGGTGGCCGCTCGTTTCCACCAAGTCGCCGGCCTCCTCAGCTGCGTTGCTGCTCACGCCCCCTTGGATCGCCTGAGCGAGTCCGATACCTCCGATGCCTGGCATCTAGATGTGCGAAATCACTGCGCCAGGCGGGTCGTCGTGGGTCAAGCAGAGCGCTTGCTTCCCCAATAGCGCGGTCCTCACGCGGAACCCGAGTCCTGCGACAACAAGCCAAGAGACGTCGACATGTCAGGCAAGTCGTCGACCACCACGACGGACCGCGGAGGCTGTGAGATGGTCATCTGACTTCCTTGTTGAACGGGATATGCCGGACCCCGGGCACGCCGCTACCTTGGTAACGGCTTCGAGTTGCCCGGGTGCCGGCCGCGTGGACCTCAAGCGGCACAGGCTCCGACCCGCGACGGCCTTGGGAAAGCCGCCGGAACGGCATGTACCCTGCGCCCGTTCAGGCGGCCGCGATTGCCGCATCGATTGCCATCGAGACCGCCCGTATCACGGCCTCACGGTCCGACTCGTCGTCTGCGCGGTGGGTGGCCCCTTTCAACTCGAAGACTTGCTCCGAACGATTGACCGTTGCGATCCAGACGAGGAGAGTTCCGCTCACGCTGAAGTCAACGCACGCCTTCGCCAGCCCTGCGGAGGAGGCGCTCACCCGGTACTCGTGCCGGAAATCCACGGACTTGAAGAGTCGCATCTGCTGCTCCCTCGTTGTGGCTTCTCGCTCGGTTCGCTGCGCGCTGAGCGACTTCGCAGGCAACAAGGGGCCTGCGTCGGCGTGCTGGATCAGCGGAACCTTGCGTTCAGCGCCTGACCGATCGACAACACAACAGTCTGGGAATCGGTCTCGCCTCGAGTTCTCTGCACGCATCCCGTCATCTCGAAGAACTCAGGCGCAACGTAAAAGGTGGCGTTCCAACTTAGGAACTCCCCACTCACATCAAAGTCGGCACAGACCTTGATGACACGTCCGCTGAACAACATCGTGTGCTTGAAGTCGACAGTCGTGAGTTTGTTCATCAGCGCCTTCCTCATAGCATCCCCAGCGGCACGGCGAGGGTTGGGAAGAGGCTTGGGTCGAGTGGGCAACAGAGCGGAAGACCCTCACTTGAGCGCGGCCGCCGATGACTGGTCGCGGTCACGGCAGCCAATCATCGGAGTGCCGCAGTGGGTCCAGCGCGTCACGGATCCGCTCGATCGTTCCGTGCTTCGGATCTTTGGGCAGGTCGATGAAGAGGGCTCGTCTGGGTGGGGCGTGACGGCGCCTGAAGATCAGTGTTCCCAGCTCGGAGTGGGACGGACAGACGTAGATGACGTCGAAGGATGAAATCTGCAGCCCGCCAATGTGGGCAAGTCCGGCTTTGACGAACATGTCGCGCTTTCGA